>CAZMRP010000852.1:0-2486 GCA_964568275.1 uncultured Myxococcales bacterium | reverse complement strand
CGTCGGCAGGACCAGCAGCGCCAGCAGCAGCGTGGCGCCGGCGGTGGCCGGCAGCCACCACCAGGCGACGCGCAGCCCCGGCGCGCCGCGCTGCTCGACGGCCTGCATCAGCTTCGCCTCGGCGTTGGGATCCTGGTCGGGTGGTCTGGGCATGCGCGTCCCCAACTCGCGCAAGGCCGCGCGCGTACGTTCGAGCTCCGCCAGCTTGTCCGTGCACGGCTTGCAGGTCTCGAGGTGGGTGCGGAGCGCGAGCCGGTCGGACGGCGCGAGCCGTCCGTCGAGCATCGCGAACAACTTCTTCAGGTCGGGTGCGTGCGCGCTCATCGATCACCTCCCGGGAGGAACTCCCGGAACGCCGGGTCGACGGCCAGCGCGGCGTACAGCGCCTTGCGCGCGTAGAACAGCCGCGTCCGCACCGTGATCAGCGGCGCCCGCATCACCTTCGCGATCTCCTCCGCACTCAGTCCTTCGATCTCGTGCAGCGCGAACACGGCGCGCTTCTTCGGCGAGAGCTGCTCGAGCGCCGCGTACAGCTTGCGCATCCGGTCGCGCCAGAGCACATCCTCCTCGGGCACGACGTCCCCCGTCGTCGGTTCGGGCGGCTCCGACGTCATCACCACCGGGCCGGCACGCTGGCGCTTGCGCTTGCGGATGTGCTGCAGCGCCACGTTGACCGCCACCCGGTGGATCCAGGTCGACAACAGCGCGGTTCCCTGGAACGACGGCAGGGATCGGTGCACCTGGATGAACGCCTCCTGGATCACGTCCTCCACCTCGGAGTCCGGACCGAGGATGCGCTGGATCAGTCGCGCCACATGCGGGCGGTGGGTCCGGTACAGCTCCCGGAACGCCGCCGCGTCTCCCGCCTGGCTGCGCGCGACGATGTCGTCGTTCGCCGGCATCGCCAGATTCACCCCAGGCCAGGTTGTCGTCGCCGCAATGTCCACGGGGTCCTCCGCCCGAACCCTTGGTGGCCGCGGCCGACCCGGCCGTTCAAACGCGTGTCCTTATCGGCTGTTTCGGGGTCGCAAGTCAAGGGGAGGCGGCGGGCGGCGGCTCGTCGGCCCACGAATCCGAAAAGCCGATGTTCTCCAACAGGTTGGACCCGGTGGCGAGGGCCAGGCGGGCCCAGGCCACGTCGAGGTCGTACACGGCGTTCAAGTAGTGGAGCTCGTTCTGGAAGAAGGCCACCAGGGCGTCGGTCATGTCCGAGGCCTGGTGCAGCCCCAAGGTCATCCCCTGCAACATCGCGATCAGCCAGCGCTTGGCCGCCACCCGGGCCCGGTCGTACGCCCCCATGCGGCCCCGCGCCTCCTCCAGCGACTCCCAGGCGTCGGTCACCTCGAGTTCCGCCGCCTGCCCCAACACCTCGCGCTGCTGCTCCAGCCGCCGCAAGGTCGCCTCGGCCTCCTCGACCCGCGCGTGGTCGACGGCGAAGTCGAGCGGACACTCGAGGACCAGCGCGGCGCCGACGCCCGAGGTGTTGAACGGGTCCGAGACCCACGGGTTGTGCTGGTCGACGGTCGCACTGCTGTAGGCGTAGCTGGCGGACGCGGTGAGCAGCAGGTCGGGGTAGTAGCGCGCCGTCTCGA
Source organism: uncultured Myxococcales bacterium (assembly GCA_964568275.1). Lineage (GTDB taxonomy): Bacteria > Myxococcota_A > Polyangia > DRWM01 > JAAZOP01 > JAAZOP01. Next base: position 894 of record CAZMRP010000852.1, on the reverse strand, counting down.
TCTCGACCTTCGCGCGCTGCGCCGCCAGCCCCGCCTCGAGCAGCCGCAGGTCGGTGCGCTCGCGCGCGGCCAGCTCGACGTAGTCCGCACGCGACTGCACGGCCAGCGCGAACGGCGACAACGGCAGGTCGGCGATCGTCGCGCCGTCCGCGACGCCGGTCAGCAGCTCCAGCCCCGCCAGCGCCAGCCGCTCGAGCCGCCGCGCCTGCAACTCGCGCGCATCGACCTCCGCGGCGAGCGCGTCGATCTTGTACAGGTCGACCATCGAGCCGCCGCCCTCGCCGGAGTCGATGCGCTTCTGCGTCTCCTCGCGCGCATCGTCGATGTACCCGCGACCGTCCTCGATCAGGTACGCGATGTCGCGGGCCAGCAGCAGCGTGAGGTACGCCCGACGCACCTGCCACGCCACCTCGTCCTGCGCGCGCTCTACGCCGACCCCGGCGGCCCGCACCCCGGCCTCCGCCGCGTCCCAGGCGCCGGTGATCTTGCCGAACGTCCAGAGCGGGATGCCGCCCGAGATGCCGAGCCGGATCCAGGGGCCCCAGTCGAGAATCGACCGGTCCCATTGGTTGTCGACGGTCCGGCCGGCCGCCGCGGTGACCTCGTCGTCCCAGGCTCCCGCCGGCGGGACGAAGGTGAACAGCGTCTGGAACGACCAGTTGGAGTACGGCGCCCAGTGGGCCTGGTCGAGCCGCGCCTCGGCGGCATCGACGTCGGCGCGCGCGGCGCCGACCAGTGGGTGCTCGGCGGCCAGCCGCAGCAGGTCGTCGAGCAGCAGACCGCCGTCGGCGTCGTCGGACGAACCTTCCGCGGACGATGTCTCGCCGGACGCGGCGGCGGCCGCCGCGGCGCGCTCCTCCGCGGCACGGGTCGCCTCGAGCGCCACCTGGGCCG
>CAZMRP010000851.1:0-2487 GCA_964568275.1 uncultured Myxococcales bacterium | reverse complement strand
GGGAGGGCCGACCGCCCGGACCCGCGCCCGCGACCGGACCGGCGGCGCCCGGCGCGGGAGAAGACCTGTTGTTCGAAACGATGAGCATGGTCGAACTGCTGCTCCGGCAGGGGCACGTCGACCAGGCGCGCGCCACGTTGCGCCGGATCGTGGAGCGCGATCCGGGCAACCAGGCCGCGCGACGGCGCCTCGACGAGCTCCTGGGGGGTCTTCCACGGCCCGCGACGCTCGTGAGCCACGAAGCGCCCGCGCCGCCGCGCGCCGGCGGCCCCGGCAGTACCCGGGCGCCGCGGGTCGACGAGCCGGTCTTCCGGCCGTTCGCCGAACGCCCCGCCGGGTCGCTCGGCATGCCCGACCTCGAACAGCCGCCGCTCGGCTACGGCCGGATCTACGCCGGGCTGCTGCACGTGGAACCCACCACGCTCTACGCCTACTGGGAGGTCACCCCGGGCGCGGTGGACGCGGTCCGACGACGGCTCAACGACCCGGACGGACGGCTGACGCTGCGGCTGGTCTCGCACTACGTCGAGGTCCGAACGGGCGGGATGGTGCATGACGTCGAGGTCGAGGATCTGGCGGGGGAGTACTTCTTCGTCGGGCTCCAGCCCGGCGGCCGGCACCGCCTGGCGGTCGGGATCCGCTCCAAGGGCGAGTTGTTCGAGCCGGTGTGCCACACCGGACTGGCGGCGACTTCGCCCGCCGGCCCGTCCGCCGACACGCGCGAGACGTGGCTCGAGGTGGAGCCGCCCGGTCCGCGGGCCAAGCCCGTGCCGCAACCGATTCGAATCGTCGGACGGAGCAGCGGGGCGCCGGGCGAGGCCCTGCGAACCCGCGCGCGGCGACTGGGACTCGGCAGCCTTCCGGAGCCGGCCCAGCAGCGCATCATCGACCGTCTGCACGAGTTGCTGGAGGTCCTGGGCGGTCCGGGCGCCCTGCCCACGTCGCCGGGACTGACGCAGCCCGGCGCCCCGCCCACCTCGCCGGGACTCGGGCCGCCCGGCACCGCGACCGGGCGCTGAGCCGCGGGCGGCCCGCCGCCGTCACAGCCCGAGCGCGCCCGGGTTCATGATGCCGGCCGGATCGAGCTCGCGCTTGAGCGCCTCCATCCACGGGCGCAGGGTTCCCTGGACCGCGCGGGCCAGCGCCGGCGGCAAGGGCCGGGCGCTGCGCCAGGACGACAGCGCCACGCCCGCGCGGGTGAACCGTTCGATCAGCCGGAAGGCCGGCCGCCGGGCATCGGCGACCCGACCCTCCGGCGCCAGCACGGTCCAGCACGCCGTACCTCCCTCGGGCAGCGCGTTCGACCAGCGGCACGAGACCAGGTCGTCGCCGAGCAACGACTGGGCCGCGCGATCCAGCGCCAGCAACTCGGTCCAGCGCCCCGCCGCCTCGATGCGCTCCAGCGGCCGCGCGTCATCGGCCGGCAGGTCCAGCGGACCGCGCACGCACAGCGGCTCGTCCTCCCCGGCGGCCGCGCCGCCGGCGGCGGCGATGCGGTCGCGAGCCAGGCGCACGAAGGCCTCCACCAACGTCCCGTAGCCTTCGAAGGCCAATACCAGCACGGCCTCGCCCCGCATCGGCGAGGTGGCCCACGCCGGGCCGGGCCGCACCACGCGGGCCGCGGCGGGGCGCACGGAGTCGGCCAACAGGGCCGCCAGGCAGGCCAGGGCCGGCGCCGGTCCGGGGAACCACGCGCCCACGACCTGGCGCGTCTTCGGCGGCCGGTGGACACGCAGGTAGGCCGCGGTGATCACGCCGAACGCCCCTTCGCCGGCCAGAAAGGCCTGCATCAGGTCCGGCCCCGCGGCTCGCCGCGGCGCCGCCTTGATCCGGATCGGCTCGCCGCGCGGAAGCACCGCCTCGAGCCCGATGCAGGCGTCGTCGAACGAGCCCTGCAGCGCGGCGGCCTCGCCCCACCCCCGACCGCCGAGCAGGCCGCCCAGCTTGGGCGAGACGTCCGGCAGCAGGGCGTAGCCCAACGACAGGGCGTGCTCGCCGAGTCGCTGCTCGAGCGCCCGGACGCGCACCCCCGCCTCGGCGTGGACGACCAGCGCCTCCTCGGACAGTTGTCGGATCGCCTGCAGCCGCTCCAGGCTCAACCGCATCGCCGGCCCGGCGCCCGGAGGCCGCTGCGTCCCCGCTCCGGAGCGGGCGAGCACCGGAATCCGTCGTTCGGTGCCGATCCGCAGCACCGCGGCCGCCTCCTGGACGTCGCCGGGCGTGACGGTGAACACCGGCGGGTCGCCGGCCGCCTCCACCCCGCCCGGCAGCGCGTCCTCCAGGGCCTTGGTCAGGTCGCCGTCGCAGATGGAGCTGAACACCGCGTTCTTGCCGGTCTGCTGCACGAAGTCCTTGAGGCGGTTGGCCGCCGCCGCCTCGCCGAAGGCGCACGAGCAGGAGGTGGGGCCGGCGATGACCGCCGTGGCCCAGCGGCCCCGATCGCCCTTCACCTTGTCCAGCATGGAGATGTACTGGCCGACGGGCTGG
>CAZMRP010000850.1:0-2493 GCA_964568275.1 uncultured Myxococcales bacterium | reverse complement strand
CGGTGGCGCCGGCGGCAACGGCGGACCGTCGATCGGCGTGGCGCTGGTCGGCATCACCTCCCGCGTCGAAGGCGACGCGCCCGACCCCGACCCCACCAGCGCCAGTGCCGGCAGCCTCGGCGGGGGCGGCACGGGCGGCCTGCGGGGCAGCACGACGACCCGTTCGCCCAACGGCGCCGACGGCCTCGCCGGCGTCATGGCCCAGGTCCAGACCTACTAGCGACCGACCGCGTTCCGAATCGGGGGAGCTCGTCACGGAGGTATCGTCATGACCCACAGCGCGCGTACGTGTCTGGTCCGGGTGACCGGCATCTCGCTTCTCGTCGGGCTCGTCCTCGGGGCGCTCGGGTGCACCGGCGACGACAGCTCCTCCCCGGGAGTGACGTGCAAGCGCGACCAGGCGCTGATCGACGAGCGACGGCCGTGCCGTGCCGACGACGACTGTCCGTGCGGCGCGGGGTGCGTGCTCGGCGAGTGCGTGGCGACCTGCGCGGTCGATGCCGACTGCGGCAGCGGCTCGCGCTGCGACCAGTTCGGCCGCTGCCGTGCGGCGAGCGATCGCGAGCGGATCCCGGCGTTGGCTCCGCCCGACGGCCCGTCCGCGCTGACCACCGTGCCCGTCCTGCTGCGCTTTGCCGAAACCGACACGGAACAGGTGCTCACGCTGCGACCAGGCGATGCCGCCGGGATGCCCGTCCGCGTGCTGGCCGACGACGGAGTCGAGATCCGCTGCGCGACCGACGGTGATTTCGTCGCCGAATGCGGCTTCGAGCTGTCAGGCGAAGAGCTGGACGTCGGCGTGCGCCTCACCGGCTCCATCGGGCCCGACGACGCCCGCCGCGTGCGCGTGTTCTACGCGGACCGCGAGCTCTCGGTCTCGGTGACCGACCAGCCCGAGGGCGACCGTCCGCTTCCGGACGAGGAACGGCTGCTCGCCGGCACCTACGCCGGTACCGCCGTGCTGATGGCCGTCGGCGTGTCCGCCGACCCGGCCGATGCCGGCCGGCCCGCCGACGGGCTCGCCGTGCCGCTCGAGGCCCGACTGTTCCTCGGCGGCGCCGGCACCGGCACGCTCGTGCTCGACGACCCCTTGAGCGTGTTCGCCCCCGGCGGCCGGTGGGTCGGCGCGGTGACCGAGAGCGGCGCCGCGACCGGCTCCGTGGATTTCCCGACCGTCGCCTACCTCGACGGCGAGCTGACCCCGGGCGCGCCCACCGAGGTGCTGCTGGACGCTCCGCCGGCCGCGTACTCCGCCGGAGGCAGCGGCTTCCACTTCCAGCTGCGGACGCGGTTCGACGGGGTGTTGATGGGCGACCGGCGGCCGTTCGCGGTGTGGGACGTGGCCTTGAGCCGCACCGGGGAGCTGCCGTCGGGCGACCGTCCCCCGGCGGTGCCCGCCGACGCCGTGGCGACGCTGGCGGCGACCCGCGGCCAGAACCCGACGCCGTGGGAGTCGGCGTTGGGCGGCGCGGCCACGCCGAACCCGACCTCGATCGTGTCGCGCACCGTCGAGGAGAAGGCCGTGCTGCTCGAGACCTACGGACGGCAAGGGTCCGGCGGGACCCTCGAGGCCTGCAACCTCCCGGCGACGGTGGCCGGTTCGCTGGCGCAGGCCGCCCTCAACGCGTCGTGGGGACCCGAGCCGGAGAGCGGCCTGACGCGCGTTCCGCCCATCGACCTGACCAGCAGCGGGCTGCCCGTCGTCTCGCGGCTGGCGTCCGTCCTCTCCACCCAGCCCGCCGTGTCGGTCTCGGCCGTGCTGCGCCCCTCGACGCCGGCCCGCACCCTCCCCTGCGCCGCGTCCTTCGCACGCACCGACACCACGTTCACCGGAGCCTGCGGTCCCGACGAGTCGCAGTCGTTCCTGCTCGGGACGATCGATCTGTGCGACGCGATGGCGTCGGCCTACGGCTGCGAGCTGGTCGATGTCTCGGACGAGACGCTCAGCATCGATGCCCGGATCTCGTACGAGGACTCGTCCGCCTGCGTGCGCACCAATGCGGCCGTGACCTTGTCGGGCGACGTGACCCGCGCCTGCCGGTTGCCCGTGGTGCCGGCCGCCTGCACCGAGATGGCGCTGTGCTACGAGCCGCCGGCAACGGGCGGTACCGACCGGGCGTCGGTGGACGCCCCGTTCCTCGGCGGAACCATGCCGCTGCCGGTGTCGGGTGACCTGCACTGCCTCGGCGGTGAGCGCACGGCGGCGATCGATGCCGACGTCAACGCCGAGCGACCGGTGGACGACCCGGAGCGGCTGGACGCCACCGAGCTGATCGACGACTGTGCCCTGAACCTGTCCGAGATCCGCGACGAGGCGGCGCCGACGCTGGGGTCCTACGGCGCGGGGCTGCGCGAGGGCTTCCGGCCCGGAGTCTGCATGGACTCGTCCCGGCTGCTCTACGCCATCGGCCTGGCCACCGACGGCGACCGCCGCCGGGCGCTCGGCGACGGCGAGCCGGTCCAGCCGCTGGCCTCGGCCCTGGCCAACCGCCT
>CAZMRP010000849.1:0-2496 GCA_964568275.1 uncultured Myxococcales bacterium | reverse complement strand
CGCAGAGGTGACGGTGGACGTGAACGGCCAGAAGGTGGTCCTCGTCTCCGGGAACTACCGCCTGCCGGTGACGGCGGCCGGGGTGCAAATCGACTGCCCGGTGACGAAAGGGTTCCGCGAACGAACCTCGACCGGTAACGTGTGGGGGCTCGACAAGGATGCCCGCGTGCGGATCTGGCCGGAGGGTTCGCCGCTCATGAACCCCGGCACGTGCCGCTACCCGGCGAAGCCGCGGTGGTTCGCCCGCGGGGGGGTGGAGCGGGACGAGGCCGAACGGCGGAAGGTCGCGGGGCGGGTCGCGGGGCGTCACGACCTGGGGCGCACGATGCGGCTCGTCGATGGCGTCGTCCGGCCGCTGGCGCTGCTCGGCGCGTTCGGCGACCTGCGGGGCGACTCGGCGCGCAAGGCGGGGTGGGAGCTGTTGCGGCGGTATCCCGGCGTGCTGCGGGGCGGGGGCGAGCCGCGGGGGGCGACGCGCGAGGACTCGCCGTTCGCGCGCTTCGGCAACCGCGGGACGTTCGAGGCGTTGCGCAACGTCGGCCGGCTGGTCCAGGGGGCGCTCGGCCGTCGGCGCGACGGGGCGCACTATGACGTGCGCAACGCGCGTCCGGGCGAGGTGCGGTTCGCGGCCTCGGCCGGCCTGCTGGCCACGCTGGCCGGCGAGGCGTTCGCGGCGGAGTGCGAGGTGCCGCCGGGCGCCCCCGGGGCGACGGTCGACCTGTCGACCGTCGTGCGCGAGAAGCTCGCCCGCTCGTTCCGCGACGCCGGCGTCGAGGCTTCCGCCGACGACGTGGTCGGCCGGTTGCTCGGCGCGCCCCTCGACGCCCCGCTCGGCGAGCTGTTCGCCCCGGCCTTCGAGCGGCTGCTGGCGGACGGTCGGGCGGTGGGTTCAGCGCCGACGGCGCAGCAGGCCGATCAGACCGACCAGCAGTAGGAACCACGCCGGTCCGCCGGCGGCGGGGATCGCCCGACAGCCGCAGCCGCCGTCCTCCTCCACGACCACCGGCGCGTCGGGACGGACGTCCGCGACCTCGCCCACCGACTCGCCCGCGTCGTCGGCGGGCAACTCGGCGTCCGTCGCCGCCTCGGCCTCGACCGGCACGTCGGCGTCGGCGTCCGGGCCGACGTCGAACTCCGCGTCGGCATCGGCGTCCGCGTCGGCGGCCGTGCCCGGGCAGACGGCGAGCGCCCCCTCGGTCCCCTCGACGTGCACGTCGGAGAACACGGCCCCGACCGGCATGCCGGCGGTGCCGACCGCGGTGGGTCGCGGCGTCCCGAGCGAGAAGTGCAGCACGGACGGGCCGAACGTCAGCCCCGATTCCGACCAGTCGATGTCGTGGACCAGCGCGTCGTTGCGGTAGTACCTGGTGTGGCCCTCGCTCCACTCGACGCGCAGGGCCTGCGGGGAGCCGTCCCAGGTCCCGTCACCGCCGAACGGCTCCTCGAAGAACTGCTCGCAGCCGCACTCGTCGTAGCCCGGGGCGCCCGACGGACACATCCCCCACATCAGCTTCTGCGTGCCGCGCCGCGCCTCGTCCAACTCGGCCCAGCCGTACACCCGGATCATGCACTTGTAGTGGTTGTTCCGGTACTCGGGCGAGTACGGCAGCGGTTCGACCATCCCGTACCCCGCCTCGTACATCGCGAACAGCTCGTGGTCCTCGAGGTCGAGGTTGGCCTGCGTGATGCCGGCGACGGTGAAGCGGATCGAGCCGGAGACCAGCCGCGGCAGCTCGAACCACATCCGGTCGGTGCGGTCGGTGACCGTCCAGCCGTCGGGGCCGAAGCTGCCGCCGACCGCGTGGCCGTGGGTCGCGCTCCCGCGGAGCGAGTCGTCGAGGGTGAACTGCGCGTCGGCGTCCGGTGCCGCCGCGCAGAGCAGGGTCAGGACGGTCAACGCGGTCGTGCCCGTTCGGCGGGTCGGAGCGTTCATCCCGGTCACCTCCTCGGTTCAGAACACCTTCGTGCTGTCGAGCAGGATCGTCACCGGCCCGGCGTTGACCGACGCCACGTCCATCATCGCCCGGAATCGTCCGCACTGCACCGGGACGCCGTGGCCGGCCAGCGCCGCGAGGAACCGTTCGTACAGCGCCTGCGCCTGCTCGGGGGGCAGCGCCGCGTCGAAGGACGGCCGCCGGCCGCGGCGGCAGTCGCCGTACAGGGTGAACTGGCTGATCACCAGCGCTGCGCCGCCCACGTCGAGCACCGAGCGGTTCAGGTTCGACTGCTCGTCCTCGAAGATCCGCAGGTGGGCGATCTTCTCGGCCAAGTACGCCACGTGGCTCTCGTCGTCGCCCCGGCCGACGCCGAGGTACAAGACGAGGCCCTGACCGATGCGGCCCAGCACCTCGCCCTCGACCGTGACGCTCGCCTCGCGGACCCGCTGCACCACCGCGCGCATGGCCGCTCATCGTAGCGGTTCGCGGGAGGCGGTCAACCGGGCGGGTCGACCCGCGGCGGGCCGGCCCGGCGGCCGGGAACCCCGGGGCCGTTGGC
>CAZMRP010000848.1:0-2499 GCA_964568275.1 uncultured Myxococcales bacterium | reverse complement strand
TCCCCTGCCGCCCCAACATCCCCGCCCCTCGCCCGAAGCCGCTGCCGTCCCCCGTCCCGTACCCGTGACCCATCCCGTCCAGCCCCAGCCCGAACCCCCAGAGGCTCGAACCGCCACCACCGCCCCCCGTCCCGAACCTCCCCCGCCCGTCGTTGCCGTACGCGTCCCCGTACTCCGATCCCATCAGGTGACCCCGCGCGTCCACAGGGTCGTTCCCCAGCGCCGTCGCGTACGGCGAGAACGCCGACGTCGGCGCCCGGCTGTCCAGCCGCTGCAACGCCGCCACCGCCCCCGTGCTCATCACCTGCTCCACGAACTTCGCCCGCGCCATGTGCGGGTCCGGATTGTCCGCCGGCCCCCGCACCGCTCCCATCTTGTCGACCTCCGGCGCCTCGCGCCGCCCCATCCGCCCCTCCGGCCCCAGCGCCGCCGCCCCCGTCCCCCCGTCGTCGTCCTCCTCCTCCAACGCGTCCTCGACCTTCCGGTCCTCCTCCTCCACCCGCGCCTTCTCCGTCTCCTGCTCCAGCACGATCGTCTCGTCCTCCACCACCATCGGCGGCGCCAGCGAGATCAGGTTCAGGTAACCCTCGTGGCGGTCCGCCACGTCGACCCGCAACCCCTCCGGCTCCGCCGTGTGCTGCCACGCCAACGCCATCACCCCAGCGTGCAACGCCAGACTCCCCGCCACGAACCCCAACGCCGCCCACTCCGTCCGCCGCGTCAACGCCAGCCGCGACCGCGGCACCAGCTGCGCGTGGAACGTGAACTCCCCGAACTCCAGCCGCAGCCGCTCCCCAGCCCCCAGCACCAGCTCCCGCGCCCCCGGCAGCTCGCCCGACGGCGACAGACGCCCCGCCCGCTCCAGCTCGTCCGCCGTCCGCTCCACGCCGTCCGCACCCCGCAGCTCCGCGTCGCCCCCCGGCAGCAACGTGCACGCCAGCCGCTCCCCCAACGGCCGCACCAGCCGCACCGCGTCCCGCCCCCCCAACCGCTCGAGCGGCATGCGGACGTCGCAGTCGGGATGCTCCCCGACCCGGAACGCACCGCCGCTGCCGCCGCGACCGAAGTGGCGCACCTCCAGCACCGAGCCGTTCCACACCGCGACCAGCTCGCCGAGCTCGCCGCCGCGAGCCGCATCCGACCGCGGTCCCCGCTCGCCCGCCTCCCGCGCCGCGCCCAGCGCCGCCAGCATCGGAGCATCGAAGGGAAGCCGTGCGCTCATCTCTGCACCTCCTGTCCGCCCCCGTCGGCCTGCTCCGCACCGTCGCGATCGGCGAAGCGGCGGAACGTCGCGGACGCGAGCTACAGACAACCGGAGCGCCGGACGGTTCCGCGATATACTGCTCGCCGATGCTCGACGACCCACCGAAACGCGGCACCCATCGCGTCCCCGCCGAACTCGAAGGCCGGCCCCTCGACGCGGTCGTTCGCGCCGTCTACGGCGGCTCCTGGAACGTCGCCCGCTCCCGCATCGAACGCGGCAAGATCCGCGTCGACGGCGCCACCGTCACCGATGCCCGCTGCCGGCCCGCCGCCGGCGCCCACCTCGAGCTGCACGAGTCGGCCCCGCGCCCCCCGCGCGAAGGCGAGCTGTCCGACGCCGCCGTCGCCCACGTCGATGCCCACCTCGTCGTCGTCGATAAACCCGCCGGCGTCTCCACCGTGCCGTTCGAACAGGGCGAACGCGGAACCCTCGACGAACTCGTGCGTCGCTGGCTCTCCCGCCGCGCCCGCACCGACGCCCGCAACCCGGGCGGCCGACCCGCCCTCGGCGTCGTCCATCGCCTCGACCGCGAGACCACCGGCCTCCTCGTCTTCACCCGCACCTGGCTCGCCAAACAGAGCCTCGCCCAGCAGTTCCGCCTCCACTCCGTCCGCCGCCGCTACCTCGCACTCGCTCACGGCAACGTCCCGCCCCAGACCATCCGCTCCCGCATCGTCGCCGACCGCGGCGACGGCCGCCGCGGCTCCGTCGAGGCCGCCCCGTACGGCCGCGGCCTGCGCCCCGACCAGGGCCAACTCGCCGTCACCCACGTCGAACCACTCCAGCTCCTCCGCGGCGCCACCCTCGTCGCCTGCCGCCTCGAAACCGGTCGCACCCACCAGATCCGCATCCACCTCGCCGAAGCCGGTCACCCCCTCCTCGGAGAACGCGTCTACCGCCGCCGCGACGAACCCCTCCTCGAGGCCCCCCGCGTCATGCTCCACGCCGCCGAGCTCGGCTTCCTCCACCCCGCTACCGGCAGACACGTCCAATGGCAACGCGAACCCCCACCGGACTTCCTCGCCGTCCTCCAACGCCTCCACCCCCCCTCCCGCTCTCGCCCCTGATCGCCTGCCCCGTCGAAGACCCTGAGCCCCGTGCGAAGCCGAGGGGCGCTCGAATGTCCCCCTTCCCCTCGTGCCGCCCCCTCCGCGTCCTCCGCGCCTCCGCGGTGGACCCGAACTCCGTGTCCCCCGCGCCTCCGCGGTTATGGGGCTCCTCGGTCCCCCTTCTGC
>CAZMRP010000847.1:0-2508 GCA_964568275.1 uncultured Myxococcales bacterium | reverse complement strand
GGCGTCGAGCGCCTCGCGGGCCACCGGCGCCGGCTCCATCACGAGGCCGGGCGGCAGGCGCGAGTGCGACGCCTCGTAGCCGGGGGTCCGGGTCGGGCCGGGGCAGACGGCGAGCGCGTCGACGCCGCTCCCCCGCAGCTCGGCCCACAGCGCCTCGGCCAGCACCAGGTTGAAGGCCTTGGTGGCGCCGTAGCAGGCGACCAGTGCGTGCCCGGTGAGGCCGGTCATCGACGACAGCAGGACGATCCCGCCGCGGCCCCGGGCGACCATCCCGGGCGCCAGCTTGTGGACCAGCCGCAGCGGTCCGCGGCAGTTCACCTCGAGCTGCGCCCGCTGGTCCTCCCAGGGCTGCGACAGGAACGGGCCGACGTAGGAGCGGGCGGCGTTGTAGATCAGCAGGCCGACCTCGGACTCGTCCAGCGTCGGCGGCAGGCGCTCCCAGGCGTCGAGGGCCCCGAGGTCCACCGTCGCGCAGCGCGTGCGCACGCCGCAGGAGGTCTCGGCGTCGCGCGCCACGGCCGCGAGTTTGTCGGTCTGCAGGTCGACCAGCAGCAGGTCGAGGCCCCGGCGGGCGGCCTCGAGGGCGAGGGCTGCACCGAGCCCTTCGGCGGCGCCGGCGACCAGGGCCCACGGTCCGTAGCGTTTCCGGAAGTCGCTCATGGCCGAGCAGTCTGGCACGGACGACGGCCGCTTGGCCACGTCGACCAGGCCGCGGCCGGGAAGCCGCAGGGCATCCGGTGCCTGCCAGAGACCCGGTCCGAGCCTGAATCGTGGGCCTTCCGGTCGGACCTCGCGGCAGGCCGGCCGCCGAGGCGGGTGTCCCGGCCACGAGATGGGACCCTCGCCCGAGGCGCCACCTGTGTGGCAGGTGTCGCCGAGTCGGGAGGAGGTGCGAGACGCCCTGCGAGCGTCCGCGAGGCGGTTCGCAGGATCGATCAGGGCTCGGGGAGGTCGCCGGGCGGCGGGCGCGCCCCGTCGTCCTCGGTGAAGCCGAACTCGTGCGCCAGCCGGGCCACGGTCTGGATCTTCCCGCTGCGCTCGAGGATGCGCGGGTCGGTCGCCAGCGCGACGACGGCGCGTCCCACCAGCTCCGGGCTCTCGGAGTTGGAGAAGTCGAACTCCGGGTGCTCCACCGCTTCGGCCAGCATCCGTTCCGTGCGCACCGTCCCCGGGTAGAGCGAGACCGCGGCCACGCCGTGGGCGCGCAGGTCCTCCGCCATGGTCTGGGCCATCCGGTCGACGCCCGTCTTGCCGACGCTGTAGGCGACGCTGCCGAAGAACAGCCGGCCGCCCCAGCTCGAGATGTTGACGATCAATCCGGCGCGCGCGGCGACCATGCGGGAAGCGACCAGGCAGGATGCCACGTAGTGGGAGCGCAGGCCGACCCGGTGCATCGCGTCCCAGGCGCGGATCGCCGTGTTCCAGAACGGCCCCCACAAGACCTCGTCCGGCGTCCGGGGCTCGGGGACGTGGAACGCGTTGTTGACGAGGAGGTCGATCCGCCCCAGCTCGGCATGGACCTCCTCGACCATGCGGCGCACCTGCTCGTCGTCGTCGTGGTCGACCCGCCGGGCGAGACCACGCCCGCCCGCCTCGTCGACGAGCCGAGCCGTCTCGCCGATCGTGCCTCCGAGGCGATGGCTGCCGGGCGCGACCGTGCGCCCGGTGACGACCACGGTGGCGCCGGCCCGACCCAGCTCGCGTGCGACCCCCTTGCCGATCCCGCGGCTCGCCCCGGTCACGATTGCGACTCGGCCTGCGAGCGGCCTTCCCGTGTCCGACATCGTGCCACCTCTCGTCCCCGCGCACCGCAGGGTGGCCCGGATGGCAGCCGGGCGTCAATCGGTAGCGGACACGATGTAGGGAGACACGACCGTCGGGACTCGACCCGTTGTTCCGACTCATCGTCGTCCGTGGTTCGAGCAGGATCCGAAGGCCGTTCCGGGCTTCCGGCCCGGCCTGCAGGCACCCCTGGCGGTGGGGTCCCGTTTTGGGTAGCCTCCGGCGCCGTGTCGAGCGCTCCGAAGACCAAGCAGGACACGCCGATGTTCCGCCAGTACCGGGCGGCGAAGGCGAAGTACCCGGACGCGATCGTGCTGTTCCGGATGGGCGACTTCTACGAGATGTTCTTCGAGGACGCGCAGCTCGTGGCCCCGCTGCTCGGCATCGCGCTCACCTCGCGCAGCAAGGCGGCCGAGGAGCAGATCCCGATGTGCGGCGTTCCGCACCATGCGGTCGACTCGTACATCACCCAGCTGGTTCAGGCCGGGCACAAGGTGGCGATCTGCGAGCAGCTGGTCGACCCGGCCACGGTGAAGGGGCTGGTGCCGCGCGAGGTGATCCGCGTGGTCACCCCGGGCACCAACCTCGACCCCGAGGCGGTCGATGCCCGCAGCGGCCAGTACCTGGTGGCGCTGGTGCCGGCCGCCGAGGGCGGCGGGCCGTGGGGGCTGGCGGCGGCCGACCTGACGACGGGCGAGCTGCTGGGCTGCGTGCTGGACGGTCCCG
>CAZMRP010000846.1:0-2511 GCA_964568275.1 uncultured Myxococcales bacterium | reverse complement strand
CAGCGCGGCGAGTGCGACGGCAGCGGCCAGCAGGCCGGCCAGACGGCCCCGGGCAGCGGTCGCGGGTCGCGGCGGGCCGCCGGTGCGCAGGGAACCCCCCCCGTGCGCTAGTCCCCGAAACCCTCCACCCCCCCCCCTCACGACCGGCCGGCAGCACCCGCTGCCGGCCGGTCGTCTCGTTACACGCAGGAGTCGCCCGGGACGCAGCACCCCGCCGGGCCGCCGCAATCCCACGGGTCGCGCACCCAGCCCGTCGGACACTCGCTGCCGCTCGACACCGGGTAGCAGACCCCGCCCCGCTCGAGACACTCCGGCAGCGGGTCGGGTGGCGTCGCCGGCAGGCAGCAGTAGTTCTCCGGCGGGCAGCGGATCGTCGTCGGTGCCGGCTCCGTTCCGGCGGGGCAGGCCGCGCACCCGGCCACCAACCCGTGGCAGGTTCCACCGGCCAGCGCGCACGGGCCGAGCGGCGTGCCGTCCTCCGCCGGTACGTCCGGCGCCACCTCCGCCGGCACCTCGGCCTCCGGCGTCGCCTCCACCGGCGCTTCCGCCGGCACGTCCACCAGTGTCTCCGCCGGCACCTCGAGCGCACCGTCGGCGGCGCCGTCGTCGTCCGACGAACCGCAGGCTCCCCCGGCGCACGCCACCAGCACCCACAACCATCCGCGCATGTTTCCGCCCTCCGCCGGCCGGAATCGTAGCACACCGCGAGCGACCGCCGGTCCCGACCTGCCGGGGCGCTGCGCGGCGCCCCGCATCACCCTGTAGACGGAATGAGGGCGCCACGTAGCCCTGAGCGAGCCCGCCCGGCTCGCTCCCCTACCTCGTGTAGTACCGGAACTGGTAGGTCAGCTTCTTCTCGGCGTTCGGGCGCAGGGTGAGCTTCCACTCGCACCAGGTCGGCGAGTTCGCGCGGGTGGTACCCCAGTCGTAGTACAGGTAGCCGTGGTCCCAGGAGCGCGAGCCGCTCCAGGCCAGGTAGGGCGACCAGCCGCCGGCGCCGCCGCCGGGCTCGGCGTGCACGCGTCCCCCGTCGCTCGGGTCGGAGAGCGTGCCGATCATCCGCCGCACGACCACCAGCTCCACGGCGCGGTCGAGGTGCGAGCGGATCGACAGCTCGCCGTGGGCCAGCACCAGGTCCCACCACACGCTGTCGAGCTGCTTGGCGGCCCGGTCCCGGCGGTCCTCGGTGTCGTCCCACTGCACGAGGATGTCGGTGGCCATCGTCAGCCGGACGTCCACCGCCGAGCCGGCCGGCGTGTAGGTGATGCGGTCCTGGGCCACGACCTTGTCGTCGGCGAAGTAGACGGCCGGCCCGGTGGTCCAGGCCTGGTCCGAGCGGTTCTGGATCCGCAGGTGGTGCCAGACCCGCTGCTGCGAAACGCGCTCGATCGCCGCCGCGTCGCCGCTCGAGGCCTGCTGCAGCGTCGCCAGCGCCTCCGCCTCCATCCCCGCCACGTCCCACTTGTAGATGTCCTCCACCGGCACCTCGACCGAGAACACCCGCACCAGCGACCGCTCGCCCTTGGCCAAAGTCACGTGCTCGACCCGGTACAGGTTCAGCTCGTCGGCCTCCGACGCATCGATGCCGCCCAGGTCGGCCTGGACCTCGCCCGCGCCGCCGTAGCTTCCCTGGTCGTAGGGCATCACCATCTGGGTCTGCATCACGTTCGAGGTCCACTCGCGGTTGGACCAGGCGCCGGGCCGCGGCGCGTAGCTCGAGGCGACGACGTCCTGCAGCGCGCCCTCGAGCACCAGCGGCGACAGCGTGCCGCTCATCAGGTAGTGCGGCACGCCCACCACCAGGTCGACCTCGGCGTCCACCAGGTCGACCACGTCGTTGACCAGCGCGCCCTGGAGCGTGAGCCGCACCTTGTCGCCGGCCAGCCGCTCGACCCGGTACTCCGGCACCCACTTCAGGCCCTGCTCCAGCGCGGTGTACTCCAGCGTCCCCGCGCCGCTGCCGCCGACGTCGATCACCAGCTGCGTGCGGTCGATCTCGGCGGAGCACTCGCCCGGCGGCTCGTCGAGGAACACCACCGAGTCGAACTGCCCCGCGGCGAAGGCCAAGAGGCCGCCCGCGGCGCAGGCCGCGTCGGAACCCTCGGGACACTCGGTGCGCAGCAGGAACAGGTCCTCGCCGACCACGCGCTCGAGCGTCCCGACGTGGGTCTGCGTCCCCTGCTCGATGGTCCGCGAGAGCCGGACGCGCTTGCCGGCGCTGCTCCGCAGCAGGTCGGGGAGCGCCGCGCAGTCGCGGTCCTCGGTCCCCCGGCCCTCGGTGGCGCGGAAGCCGCGGACCGCGACGTCGCCCTCCACGGGGTAGGCCCACAGCGTGCCGAGCACGGCGCGCGGAGCGCCGTCGACCCGCACGCTGGATCCGCCGCGCACCTCCACGCGGCGGAAGACGAAGCCGTACCCGTTCTTGAAGATCGCCACGCGCACCACCGGCGCCGGCGTGGTGTCCGGCGGCGGCGGCGGCGGCGTGACGTGCGCCGCCGTGCTCCCGGACCC
>CAZMRP010000845.1:0-2511 GCA_964568275.1 uncultured Myxococcales bacterium | reverse complement strand
GCCTCGGGCAGCCGCTTGCCGCGGGTCGCCTCCGCCGCGCAGACCAGCACCGCCAGCGCCTCGTTGGTCGGCGCCGCCACCCCCAGCTCGCGCGCCGCCACCGCCACCGCGCCGTTGATCTCGGCGATCTCGGTGCGCCGGCCGGCCAGCATGTCGGCCAGCATGCTCGAGACGTTCCCGGCCGTGCGCCGCGCCACCTCACGCGCCCGCTCGACCAGCAGCTCGACCTCCACCGGAACCCCGCGCGCCTGCGCCACCGCCGCCGCCTCGCGCACCGCCGACTCGAGCAGCGTCAGCGTCTCGGGATGCTGGGCCAGGACGCCGTTGCGCACCCGCAGCAGCGCCGTCAACGCGTTGATCCCGGCGTTGATCGCCAGCTTGGCCCAGATCCGGGCCGTGACGTCGGCCACCGCGCGCGTCGGAATCCCGGCCTCGGTCAGCAGCTGCGCCACGTGTTCGGCCCGCCCGGAGATCCCGCCCGCCGGCTCGCCGACGAACGTGTCGCCCTCGCCGGCGTGGTGCACGCGGCCGGGCTCGAGCACGTTGGCGCCGAGCGCGGTGGTGCCGCCGAGCACCCGGGAGGCGCCGACCACGCCGCCGATCGCCTCGACGTTGCCCAGCCCGTTCTGGAACGTGGCGACCACCGTCGTCGGGCCGACCACGGCGGCGTGCTGCCACAGCGCCTTCGCCGTGTCGTAGGCCTTGACCGCGACGATCGCCACGTCGACCGGACCCACGCGCGCGGCGTCGCAGGTCGCCGGGGCGGGCACCTGGAACGCCCCCCGCACCCCCTCCACGCGCACCCCGGAACGCTCGAGCCGCTCCGCCGCCGCCTCGTCCGGCGCGAGGAACACGACCTTCCGCCCGGCCCGCGCCAGGTAGGCGCCCAGCGTGCAGCCGACGGCACCGGGACCGATGATCGCGACGCGCATGCGCCGCAGGTAGCACCGCCGCCGCGACCGATCAAGGGGCGCGCGCCGGCGCCTCCTTCCAGGCCAGCAGGCACAGCAGCAGCCCGGCCACGGCACAGCCGATCCAGAGGTAGAACGCCCCGTCCCAGCCGAAGGCATCGACGAACGACCCGGTCCCGATGGCCGAGCCGGTCGCGCCGATGTACGCCAGCACCCCCACCAGTCCGACGGAGGCCGAGGCGATGCGGGCCGAGCCGCCGGCGTCCACGGCGGCGACGGCCCCGAGGATCGACTGCGGGACCTCGACCAGGAACCCCACCGCCGCCATCAGCGCCAGGTCGAGCACCGGATGGCCCGGCCCGATGCTCCAGAAGCCGAACAGCGCCACGCCGAGCACCGCGAAGGCGATGGCGTTCACCGCCCGGTAGCGCCCGCGGAACACCCGGTCGGCGACGAACCCGGCCAGCAGCACCCCCGCCACCCCGAACAGCGGCATGATCGCGCTCGAGAACCCCGCCGCCCCCGCCTCGTACCCCCGCGCCTCCTTGAGGAACTTCGGCACCCAGTCCAGCGAGCCGAAGCGCACCACGTAGGCGAACATGTCGGCGAAGCCGATCACCCACACGTTGCGGTTGAGCAGCACCCGGCGCACGAAGGTCGCCCGGTAGTCGGCCTCGTCCTCCGCCGGCTCGCGCGGGCGGTCCGGGAACGCGTCGATCGACGGCAGGCCGCACGAGGCCGGCGTGTCGCGCATCACGAACCACAGCGCCAGGCCCATCACGACGCAGATCAGGCCGGGAAGGTAGAAGCACCAGCGCCACCCGCCCCAGCCGAGGATCCAGGCGGTGAACGCCATCACCGCCGCCGTCCCCGCCTGGTGCGAGCAGGTCCACATCGCCCAGCGCGTCGCCTTCCCCTGCGGCGGGAACCACAGCGTCATCCCGCGCGCGATGGGCGGGAAGCCCATCGACTGGAACCAGCCGTTGGCGCCCCAGGCGAAGGCCAGGGCCCACAGGGCGGTGACCGAGCCGAAGACCAGGTTGACCGCGCCGGAGACCACCAGCGCCGTGGCGAGGAACGCGCGGACGTTCGCCCGGTCCGCCAGCACGCCGTTGACGAACTTGCCGAGGCCGTAGGTGACGTAGAGCGACGAGCCGATGATCCCGAGGGCGGTGTTGGAGTAGCCGAGGTCGCCGGCCATCACCGGCAGCGCGGCGGAGATGTTCTTGCGGCAGAAGTAGAGCACCGCGTAGCCGACGAAGAAGCCGAAGAACATCCGCGCCCGCCAGCGGACCCACTCCTGACGGACCCGCTCCGGGTCGCCCGGCGGCTCGACGGCCGGAGCCGGACGGTAGAAGCTGCGAACGGCGGACAGCGCGCCCATCAAACCTCGGCATCCCCCGACGGACCGGCAACCTAGCCCGGAGGGCGGGGGGCCTGCAACGAGGGAGTCGAGAAAACCAGGGGCGTCGAGGGGCGTTGACTTCCCCGGGGGGTTCCCGTATCAACCCGGGAAGATCGGGGTTGGGGAGACGTCGCCGACGATCCCCTGTTCCGTCCCTCTGCCGCGGGAGGAAACCTGCATGACGACGGCCTATTT
>CAZMRP010000844.1:0-2513 GCA_964568275.1 uncultured Myxococcales bacterium | reverse complement strand
CGCGGCGCTGGCGGCGGCGGGCGAGCGGTTCGTCCGCGGGGCGTCCCCCGGGCACGACGGAGCGCGGGCCGGCAACCCGCTGTTCCTGCCGCTGGCGCGGGAGCGGCGGGCCGCGGCGTGGCTGGCCGACTTCTGGTTGTTCTAGCAGGTCGGCTAGGATGCGGGAGGACGGGAGGGCGCGGATGAGCGGTCGGCGGACGTGGTGGCTGGTGCCGGTGCTGGTTCTGGGAGGCTGCTCCGCGGAGGACGACGACTGCACGGTCGCGCCCGACGCGCACGAGACGACCGGAGACGCGGCCTGCGACTTCGCGACCTGCGACGGGCAGTGCCTGGCCGTCGGGTATCTCGGCGGCGTCTGCCGCTCCGGCACCTGCGTCTGTCTCGGGACGCTCGCGGCGGACGCGGACGCGGACGCGGAGGTGGAGACCGGGGCGGAAGCGGACGTCGGCGGCGAGGCGGAGGCCGACGTCGTCGACGTGGTGCCCGACACGGGGCCCGGCTACGCCTGCATCGAGAGCGTGCGCAACGGCAGCGAGATCTGCGACGACCAGGCGTTCACGGTGCCGTCGCCGTACGTGCCGATGGGGATCGTCTGCCTCGGTGCCGAGGGCGGGGTGCTGTACGTGGCGACCAACACCGGGCCGACGATGTCCGACGGCGTGGCGCGCTGCCAGGGGTGGGAGGAGCGCGGCGAGAACGCCTGGGACTACCTGGCCTACGTGGTCCAGCTCCACTGCACCGAGGAGGGTCGGATCCACCCGGTGGACCTGTCGGCCTACGCCGGCGACCGCCTGTGGTTCGGGGCCCACGACCTGCCCACCGGCGGCGGTCACATGACCGAGGGGTGCATCGCCACGGTTCCGTGAGTCTTCCGCGGGCGGCCGGTCCGACTCGCGCGGCCCGTCCGGCGCCGTGCCGCACGGCATGCCTTGACAGATCGCGGGGTCGCCGCCCACAGTGGGGAGTGGCCGCGCGTCGTCGGGAGCGCGGCCGGGGAGGCGACATGACGCGTCAGGCACGGAGCGTGGCATTCGGGACGGCGGCGGTGCTGGTGCTGCTGCCGGCGCCGTCGCGGGCCGAGTACCCGAACATCACCTGGGACGCCGCCAACCCGCCGGTGTACGTGCATTCGACGGACCCGCTCGCCCGCACCTGGAGCTGGACCTGCGACGACCCCAGCAACCAGTGGCCGCTCGAGCAGCGCTGCCGCGTGTACGACCTGACCGCCGGCGAACCGGGGTCGGGGCTCGAGGTGGTGGTGGTCGACGCGGATTGCGGCACCGCCGCCACCGACCCGTCGACGGTGACCTACGACTATGACGTGACGGGGGCGGCGCTGCTCACCGACCACCGCTACGCCTACGCCGCGTACTGCCGCGACAGCGCGGGCTACTCCTACATGTCCTGGCGCTGGCACTGGTACGACGCGTCGCCGCCCACCGCGGCGCTCACCGCTGCTCCCGCGAGCCCGCACGCGGCGCGCAGCGCCGACTTCGCCTTCACCTGCGACGACACCTCGTTCCGCTACGCCTGGGGCACCTCGAGCTACGTGCCCTACTGCCGGCTGTACTGTGCGCTGTTCGACGACGTGACCGGCGCGGCGATCCGCGTCGCCGGGCCGTGCGCCGTGTCGCGCGTCGAGGACGCGGCGACCGTCGCGACCCAGACCTACACCGGCCTGGTCGACGGCCGCTACCGCTTCGAGGTCTACGGGCGGGACGCCGTGCTGCTGACCGGCCCGACCGTCTCCCACGTCTTCACCGTGGAGCTGCCCGACGGCGACGGCGACACGGTGCCGGACGACGTGGACAACTGCCCGGAGGTCGCCAACCCCGGCCAGGAGAACGCCGACGGCGACGGGATGGGCGACGCCTGCGACACCGACGACGGCGACGGCGACGGCGTGTACGACGTGCTGGACAACTGCCCGGGGATCGCCAACCCGGACCAGCTCGATACGGACGGCGACGGGCAGGGCGACGCCTGCGACGCGGACGACGACGGGGACGGCGTGGCCGACGTGGACGACAACTGCGACCTCGTCGCCAACCCGGGCCAGGAGGACGGCGACGGCGACGGAATCGGCGACGCCTGCGACGACGACGGGGACGGCGACGGCGTGCCGGACGACGAGGACAACTGTCCGGAGGTCGCCAACGCGGACCAGCTCGACACCGACGGCGACGGGGCGGGCGACGCCTGCGACGCGGACGACGACGGGGACGGCGTGGCCGACGTGGAGGACAACTGCCCGCTGGTTCCCAACCCCGACCAGGCGGACGAGGACGGCGACGGGGTGGGCGACGCCTGCGACGGCGACGCGGACGGCGACACGGTGCCGGACTCCCGCGACAACTGCGTCGGCGTGCGCAACCCCGACCAGCGCGACACCGACGACGACGGGGCCGGGGACGCCTGCGACGCGGACGACGACGACGACGGGGTGCCGGACGTCGACGACAACTGCCCGCTGGTTCCCAACCCCGACCAGGCGGACGAGGACGGCGACGGGG
>CAZMRP010000843.1:0-2522 GCA_964568275.1 uncultured Myxococcales bacterium | reverse complement strand
ACGTCACCGCGGCCGGCCTCCGGGCGATGGCCAAGGCGGGCGTGACGGCGGTGCTGCTGCCCGGCGCGGCGTTGTCGCTGGGGCTGGAGCCGCCGGACGCGCGACCGTTCCTGCGCGCCGGGGTGACGGTGGCGCTGGCCACCGACCTCAACCCGGGGACGTCGATGACCGAGAACCTGTTGCTGATGATGACGATCGGCGTGACGCAGCAACACCTGACGCCGGCGCAGGCGCTGCGCGCGGTGACCGACCACGCGGCGGCGGCGCTGGGGCGTTCCGGGACGATCGGCACGCTGACCATCGGCGCCCAGGCCGACGTGGCGGTATTCGACGTCACCGACTGGCGGCAGCTGGCCTGGCACTTCGGCGTCCCGCACGCCGAGCTGGTGCTGGTGGAGGGGGAGATCGTGTGGTCCCGCGACCCGATCCGGCGCGTCCCGGTGCGGCGCGGCCGGCGGACCCGACGGCGCTGACCGTCCGGCGGTGGAGGAAGCACGGCGATGACGGCGGCTGCCTTCTGGGCGACCTACAAGGTCCAGATCATCGTCTGGCTGGTGGTGGTCCTCGCGGCGTTCTTCGTGCTCCAGCGGATGTTCGGCGTGCTGCGGCTCGCGATCTTCCTCGGCGTCGGCGCCGCGCTGGGCTGGGGCGCCGCCTACGCGCTGCAGGCCGCGGGGGTGCCGGGGTTCTACGCCTACTTCGCCGCGGCGGTGATCACGGTGATCGTCCTGCTGTTCGGCCTGCGGCGCCGGAAAGGTTGAGCGGATGCGACCGGAGGAAGGCCGCGAGGTCGTCGGGGAGGTGGTGCGGCGGGTGCAGGCCGAGGTGCTGGCGGCGCGGCGCACCGCCCCCGCCGGCGCCCTGGAGAGCCTGATCAACGACGCGGTGTTCCACGAGACCGAGCGGCTGCGGCGCAGCCGCGAGCGGTCCCGGGAGGCGCAGGCGGAGCGCGCGTTCTGGCGCGGGGCGCAGCGACGGCTGCAGCACGCCACCGAGGTGGAGCTGGTGGCGCTGCTGGGCGACATCGTGCGCTGGCACGCCGGCGAGATCGTCGGGCGGTTCGACCCGCGGATCTACCGCTTCACGATCGAGGTCATGCCCTGGATCCTCACCGTGGGGCTGAACACCGCCGCGCCCCGCCGGATGCTGGCCGACCTCCCCCGGCTGCCCCGCGTGCGCCACAACCTGGAAATCCGCGGCGAGATCGACCTCGCGCGCCGGATGGACGACCTGGGCACGATCCTGCTCGTCCCCACCCACTCCAGCCACCTCGACTCGGTCACCGTCGGCTGGTCCGCGGCCGACATCGGCCTCCCGCCGCTGACCTACGGCGCCGGCCTCAACCTGTTCACCAACCCCGTGCTGTCGTTCTTCATGCACAACCTCGGCTCGTACCGCGTCGACCGCAAGAAGAAGCACGAGCTGTACAAGCTGGTGCTCAAGGAGTACGCGACCGTCACGCTCGAGCGCGGCTACGACAACCTGTTCTTCCCGGGCGGAACCCGCAGCCGCAACGGGGCGCTCGAGCAACGCCTCAAGCTCGGGCTGCTCGGCACCGGCCTCACGGCGTTCGTCAACAACCTGCGGCGCGGCAAGCCGAAGCCGAACGTCTACGTGGTCCCCTGCACCGTCAACTACCACCTGGTGCTGGAGGCCGAGACGCTGATCGACGACTACCTCAAGGAGGAGGGCAAGAGCCGCTACATCATCGAGGACGACGAGGCGTCCAGCTGGCGCAAGTGGTTCAAGTTCATCCGCAACCTGTGGCAGCTCGACAGCCGCATCTTCATCACCTACGGCCGGCCGCTCGACCCCTTCGGCAATCCGGTCGACGACCGGGGCCGCTCGCTGGACGCCCGCGGCCGCGTGGTCGACCCGCGCTCCTTCGTGCTGCGCGACGGCGAGCCGGTGCACGACCCCCAGCGCGACGCGGAGTACACCAAGGACCTCGGCCGGGCGGTGGTCGACACCTACCACCGCGACAACACGGCGCTCGGCACCCAGGTCCTCGCCACGGCGACGCTCGGACTGCTGCGCGCCCGCACCGGCCAGTCCGACGTCTACCGCCTGCTGCGCGCGCTGCGACCCAGCGAGGCGTTCCGGCTGCGCGAGGAGGTCTACCCGGTGGTCGACGCGGTGCTGGCGGGGCTGCGCCGACGCGCCGCCGCGGGCACGCTGCGGCTGTCCGACGAGCTCGACCGGCAGGACGCCGCGACGGTGACCGCGGGCGCTCTGCGGCACTTCGGCACCTACCACCAGGAGCCGGTGGCGGTGCGGCAGGGACCGGAGCTGGTGGTGCGCAACAAGAACCTGGTGCTGTACTACCACGGTCGGCTGTCGGGCTACGGCCTGGACGACGAGGCGACGGCGGCGGCCGCCGCTCGGCTGTAGGCGGAGGCGGTGATGACGGCATCGGCGACCATCGCGGTCCTCGGCCCCGGGCCGCTCGGCGCCCTGCTCGCCCGGCTCGTGGCCCAGGGCGGCCAGCGCGTCGCCTGGTGGGGCGGCGACCAGGCGCCGGT
>CAZMRP010000842.1:0-2527 GCA_964568275.1 uncultured Myxococcales bacterium | reverse complement strand
CACGGCGGCGCCGCGGGATGCCGCCGCCCGGGTCGATCGCGCTCGGCCCCGGGACGCGGGCACGACCGAGGACGGCCGGCGCGGCGTCGTTCGCGACCTGGATTTCTGACGGACTCCGGCGTCGTCGTCGGGGCAGGGAGGCGTAGCGATGTTCATTGGCAGGCTGTGGCGATCGTGGTCGGCAATCGTCCTGGTGCTGGTGCTGGCGACGACGGGGACCGCCGGCGCGCAGCCGGTCGACGAGGAGGCGCGCGCCCGGGCGCGGGAGGTCTGGTCGCAGGCGTTGACCAACTACGACGCCGGCGAGTACGAGGCCGCGCTGACCGGGTTTCGCGAGGTCTACGAGCTGACCAACAAGCCCGAGGCGCTGCTGAACATGGCGCAGTGCTACTTCTACATGATGGACCCGGTGAACGCGATGACCTACTTCCAGCGCGCCCGGCGCGCCCTGGGGACGGACATCGCCGAGGACACCGCCGCCGACATGGCCGACAAGATCCGGCGCCTGGAGGACAAGGTCGCCCGCCTGGTGATCGACGTCAACGTCGATGGCGCCAACGTCGAGGTCGATGGCTCCCGCATCGGCCGTTCGCCGATCCTCGACCCGATCTACGTGCTGCCCGGGACCGTCGTGGTCCGGGCGTCGCTGCGCTCCGGCGCCAGCACCGAGGAGCGCGTCCTGGCCGACCGCGGGCAGGAGGCGCACGTGCGTCTCACCTTGTCCACGTCCGGAGAAGGCCCGGGACCGGGCCCCGGCGAGGGCCCCGGCGAGGGCCCCGGCGAGGGACCTGGTGAGGGCCCCGGCGAGGGCCCCGGCGAGGGCCCCGGTGAGGGCCCTGGCGAGGGCCCGGGCGAGGGCCCTGGCGAGGGCCCTGGCGAGGGACCTGGTGAGGGACCTGGCGAAGGTCCTGGTGAGGGTCCGGTGGAGCCGCCGCCCCCGCCGCCTCCCCCGGCCGGTCCGGGGCGTCTCCTGGTCCGCTGCGACATCGAGGGCGCGACCGTGACGGTGAACGGCGAGCGCGCCGGCCGCGCTCCGATCGAGGAGGAGCGCGCCGCCGGGACGTACGAGGTCGAGATCGCGGCGGAGGGGCACGAGCCGTACGTCGAGACCGTGACGGTCTTCGCCGACCAGCAGACGACGCTCGACGTCCAGCTATCGACGGTCTCCGAGGGTCTGGACCCGCTGTGGTTCTGGGTCGGCGTCGGGGCGACGACGGCGTTTGCCGCCACGACGATCGGGTTGGGGGCCGGCGCGGCGAGCTACAACGCCGATGCCGACAGCTACTTGGACCAGATGCGCTACCAGACGACGACCGGCATCAACAACTGCGGCGCCGTCCCGGCGGACGATCCGACCTGCTGGGCGCCGTTCTCGTCGCGCATCGAGGTGCTCAAGGACCGTCACGCGGAGGCGAACGACACCGCCGACGGGCTCGAGATCGGCACCTGGGTCATGCTCGGCCTGACCGCGGCGGCGGCGGCCGGCACGGTCTGGCTGTTCTTCGAAAGCGCCCCGCTGTTCGGCGGGTCGGATGCCGAGATCACGGTGGCGCCGATTCCCACGGCGGGCGGCCTCGGCTTCGGGGCGTGGGGCACCTTCTGACAGGTCGTCGAGCGTTCCTCGCGCGCCGGCGGGCCGCGGAACGGTGCGTGCCGGCGATGCTGGCGGCGCTGGCGCTGCTGCCGACGGCGGCGGCGGCCCAGGAACCGGCGCGGGCGACGGCCGACCCGACGACGGGCGAGCTCGAGCTGCCGGACCCGGGGCCTCCACCGCCGTATCCGCAGGCCCGACTGTGGCGGCCGCTCGCGCTCACACCGTGGGAAGCCGAGTTGGCGGCCGACGGCGTGCTCGGCCTGGACGCCGGCAGCGAGTTGGAGCCGACGGACGTGTTGGTCGGCGTGGCGCTGGGGCTCGTCGAGCGCGTCCAGGCCGACCTGTCGCTGCAGCTGCGGGCCGTGCCGGCGCCCGGCGCGGCGGAGCCCGACGTGGCGTACGCGATGGAGTTCGGGGGCACCTACGCCTTTTTCTCCGGCGGCACGAGCGCGTTCGCGGCGGCGGGGTCGCTCGCGGTCTGGATGCCGCTCGAGGCGTGGGGCGAGCAGCCGGTGCGCATCGAGCCGACCCTGTTCGGGGTGTGGCGGGCCGTGCGGTGGTTCGGCTTGTGGGCCGCGCTGGCGCTGCCGTTCTCGATCGCCGACGACAGCCAGGAGAACGCCCCGCCGGTCGAGATGCTGACGCTGCTGTCGGTGCGGCCGCAGCTGCAGCCGCTGGACTGGCTCTGGATCTCCGCCGAGGTCGGCATCGGGCTGCGCGGCGGCGACGACCTCGTCGTGCCGCTGGAGTTGACGCTGGGCGTGACGCCCTGGTCGCCTTTCGACCTGGTGGCGACGTTCTCGTTCCCGGACCTCAAGCTCGATGAGCCGACGGAGCCCGGGGTGCCGCCGGTGGAGGGTCCGGACCACCGCCGGCTCACCGTCGGACTGCGGGTCAGGGTGCCGTAGGAGCGCCGCAAGCGGGGCAGACCAG
>CAZMRP010000841.1:0-2527 GCA_964568275.1 uncultured Myxococcales bacterium | reverse complement strand
AGATGTAGATCACGTCGGCCCCGGCGTCCGTGGCGTCGACGCTCTCGCCGGGAACGTCGAGGGCCGGGTGGTCGGCGGGCGCGTCGGCGTCGGCAGCATCGAGCGTCTCCTCGACGACGTCGGCCGGGCCGTCGGCGACGCAGGCCTCCTCGTCCGTGACGCCGTCGCAGTCGTCGTCCAGCTCGTTGCAGCGCTCGACGTCCAGCACGTCGGTCTGGGTCCAGATCCGCAGGTCCCCGCCGTTGAAGGTCTGGTAGCCGCCGACGTTGTTGAAGTCCGTGCTCCAGAAGTCGGCCTTCTCGTAGTAGTCGTCGACGTGCGCCACCCACAGCCGGACGTCGGGATGGTCGGCCACGCCGACGCTGTAGGCGGTCGCCTCGACGGTGGCCTCGATCATCTTCGTCTCCCCCGGCGACATGCTGTTGAGGTGGAGCCGGAACGAGGCCCCCGGCGCGTCGTGGGCCGGATTCTCGGGGTGCGAGTTCGAGTCGTTGAGACACCACTCGTCGCCGCAGGTGTGCCCGGGCCAGTTGTCGTAGATGTCCCAGTGCGTCAGGCGCAGGTACGGTTCCTCGATCCAGACGCCGACGACGACGTTGGCCGCCACGCTCTCGCCCGTGTTGGCGACGTACAGCCGCTGCATCGTCGTCTGCCCGACGTTCATGTCGAACAGCGCCTCGCTCTCGTACAGCCGGCAGAAGTCGCGCTCCTGGCCGGCGATGTCGTCGATCGCCGTCCGCAACTCGAGCACCGGCGGCCGCGCTGGCACGACCCCCTGCGCCCCGAACAGCTGGCTGACCCCGATCACGACGTGCCCGTTGTTGTACCCGGGCCAATCGTAGACCGCGCTCTCGCCGTTCCGGTAGGAGCCCCAGCTCCCCGCGTTCGCGTCGCCGTACGGGTCGTTGACCGTGATCGAATGGTCGGACTCGTAGCCCTTGAAGACCATGATGTGGCCGGACCCCAGCGTGTTCGTCGATGCCACCATCGGGAAGTCCGCGTCGACCTCGGAGACCAGCGTCGAGAACGACGAGCCGGCCTGCCAGGACGTCAGCCCGTGCTGGTTCATCAGCGTGACCATGTGCGCCCAGTAGGCCGCCCCCAGCTCCCGGCAGGTGAAACCGTGGGCGCCCTGGACCCAGGCGTCCCCCGCCGCCAGGCCCCAGACGTCGTAGGTGTGGCCGGAGAAGCTGTAGAGGTTCGGCACGTACCAGCCCCAGGGACTGGTGTGGGACGACGGCCAGGAGCAGGTGATGTCGTGGTCCGGAAGGCGACCGTAGCGCTGGATCGTCTGGATGCAGGAGGTCGGGCCGCAGGACCAGCCGCCGTTGAAGTCGTCGGGCGTGTCCCAGAGCTGGTGCATGTAGGGCATCGACACGACGGGCCCCTTCGAGACCCCCGTCGGCGGCTCCGCGGCGTCCGGCAGCCGGTGGCCCTGCTGCAGGATCCGGGTCGCCCCGAGCCACGCGGGTCGGCCGAGCGTGCCGAGCAGCAGGTCGCCGGTCGCCGCGTCGACCGCCGCCAGCGACGAGCCGTCGGCGGAGGGGGCCGGATGGCGCAGCAGCAGGCCGGCCGAGGCCTCGAGCTCCCCGACGAACCCGAGTTCGGGGTCGACGACGACGATCGCGCTGTCGACGAGCTCGGCGCCGTCGGTCACCGGCCGCTCCAGGAACAGCCGCTCGCCCGTGCCCGCCCAGCGCGGGTGGAGGCCCCGGACGTCCGCCACCATGTGTCCCGTCGCCGCCTCGAACAGCACGACGCGGTCGTCGGGGCCCATCAGGGCGACCCGGGCGCCCGAGGGGGACCAGGACGGTCGGGAATGCGCGCCGGGGCCGGTCAGGAAGCGCCGAGCGTCGTCCGCGAGGTCCAGGACGGCGATCCGTCCGTCGTCGTCGTTGTACAGCACCCGGTCCGCTTCGGGCGAGACGACGGCCAGGTTGCAGTAGGCCGGGAGTTGCAGCCGCCGCTCGTCGCCGGCCGGCGAGCGGACGACCAGCGTCCGATCCTCGGTCCAGACGACGTGGCCGTCGCGGGAGACCGACGGGTTCCCGAGCCGCGGGCCCTCGGCGAGCACCTCCCGCAGTCCGGTCGGCACCTCGACGCCCACGACGCGCTGCAGGCGCGCGCCCTGCCCTCCCGGCTCGACCTCCTTGAACAGGATCCGGTCCTCCCACCAGACCGCCTCGAAGCCCGCCCCGCGCGCCAGGCTGATCGTCTCCAGACGCCCGGTGTCGACCTCGACGGTCCAGAGGCCCGCGCGGTCCCAGCGGGTGACTGCGAGCCGCCGTCCGTCGAGCGACCAGGAGACGGGTACCCAGCCCTGCTGGAGCCCGATGCCCTGCCGGGTCGTCGGCGGTCCCGCCTCGACTCGACCGGGGCACAGCGCCACCCAGGCCAGGGCCAGCGCTCCGAGCGACACCACCGTGCGTCCGGCCCGGGCGAGCCAGAACTGCCTCGCTTCCGCCTGTGTTTTCATGATGACCAGAGGCTACCGGGCGGTCCGGAGCCTGTCAACGAGCGCCCCCGG
>CAZMRP010000840.1:0-2535 GCA_964568275.1 uncultured Myxococcales bacterium | reverse complement strand
ACCGGGCACTGCTGGCGCGACTCGCCGCCGGCGAGGCGCCCGGGGAGCGCGACGCCCGGCCGCTGCGGGACCTCGGACCCCGCCGCGGCTACCTGCGCGAGCAGGACGGCAGGTGGGTGCTGACGTCCGAGGCGCTGCGCCGGCT
This sequence comes from uncultured Myxococcales bacterium, assembly GCA_964568275.1. GTDB lineage: Bacteria > Myxococcota_A > Polyangia > DRWM01 > JAAZOP01 > JAAZOP01. The sequence continues at coordinate 2,390 of CAZMRP010000840.1, read as the reverse complement.
GATCGCCGCGCAGCGCGGCGGCGACCCGTCGTCGCCGGGCTTGCTGAAGCGAATGAAGCGCTTCTTCGGCGGTTGAAGGTGGCGTCGTGAGGAAGAACCCGTACCTCAACCGCCTGCCGGTCCGCGAGCCGGCCCGGTTCTACGGCCGCCGGCGCGAGCTGCGCCGGATCCTCGAAGGGCTGGCGGCGGACCCGCCGCAGTCGTTCTCCCTCGTCGGCGACCGCCGCATCGGCAAGTCCTCCACGCTGCACCAGCTCCAGCACCCCGAGGTGCTGGCGGCCAACGTGCCGGAGACGGTGCGCGCGGCGCTGCGGCTGCGCTACCACGACTTCCAGGCCGGCGTGCCCGCCGACGAGCCGGCGTTCCTGGGCTTCCTGTGCGGCGAGATCGCCGACGCGATCGGAGCCGCACGCCCCGCCGCGCCGTCCCGCGACGCCGTGGTCGCCCTGCTGCGCCAGGCCGACCACGACGGCGCGAGGCTGGTGCTGATGTGGGACGAGTTCGAGGTGGTGACGCGCCACAAGGCCCTCGACCTCGACGTCTACTCGTTCCTCCGCTCGCTGGCCCAGAACCACAAGCTCGCCTACGTCACCGCCTCGGGCCGCGACCTCCGCACCGTCTGCCACTCGGCCCAGGTCGCCGACTCGCCGTTCTTCAACGTGTTCCAGACCGTCCGCCTGCGCCCGCTGTCGCGGGCCGAGGCGGCGGCGCTGGTGACCGAGCCCTCGGCGGCGGCCGGCCTGCCGCTGGCCCCGCACGTCGAGCTGGTGCTCGACGAGCTGGCCGGGACGTTCCCGTTCTTCGTGCAGATCGCCTGCGCCGCGCTGTTCGAGCACCTCGACGAGCAGGACGGCGCCGCGCTCGACCGCGACGCCGTGCTCGAGCGGTTCCTCGAGGAGGTCGACCCGCACTTCCGCTACGTCTGGGAGCAGCGGCTGTCGGCCGAGGAACGACAGGCGATGCTCGAGGCGTCCCGCGGGCGCGTCACGTCGTCGGGCTCGAAGCGGATCGCCGAACGGCTCGAGAAGGAGGGCTACATCGCCAAGCGCGACGGGGCCTGGACGCCGTTCTCGCGGTGCTTCGGCCGCTTCGTGCTGGAGACGATGAACGTCGAGGAGGAGGAGACGCTCGACGCCGACTCGCAGGCCGCGCCCCTGGGCGCCACGCGGATGGACGAATCGCGGCGGCCGCCGAGTCCCGGGGCGTTCCAGCCTTCGACGGCCGGACGGCCCGCCGGACGCCGCTCCAGCACCCCGGGGCCGCTCGGACGGGGCTCGGTGCTGCTGGGCAAGTACGAGGTGGTCGACGAGCTGGGCGAGGGCGGGATGGGCAAGGTGTTCCTCGCCCGGCACCTCGACCTGGGCCGCAAGGTGGTGGTCAAGGTCCTCAGCCCGCAGATCGCCGGCGCGCCGGACATGGTCACCCGCTTCCGGCGCGAGGCGATGGCGGCCAGCGCGATCGGCCACCCCAACGTGGTCCAGGTCCACGACTTCGACTGGCACGAGGACGGCAGGCCGTTCCTCGTGATGGAGTACCTGGAGGGCGAGGACCTCGCGCAGCGCATCTACGGCAGGACCGGCACCGAGTCCCACCCGCTGCCGATCAAGGAGTCGATCGACATCCTGTGCGCGGCGTGCGAGGCGCTGGCGGTGGCGCACGAACGGCACATCATCCACCGCGACCTCAAGCCCAGCAACCTGTTCCTGGCGCGGCCGCAGGGCACGATCCCCACGGGTTCCCGCGGCTACGTGGTCAAGCTGCTCGACTTCGGCATCTCGAAGATGCTCGACCTCGGCGGCGCCCAGCAGCTCACGCGGGCCTCGGGCATGCTCGGCACGCCGTGCTACATGGCGCCCGAGCAGATCTCGGACGCCGCGGCCACCGGCCCGGCGGCCGACCAGTACGCGCTGGGCGTGGTGCTGTACGAGGCGTTGACGGCGAAGCTGCCGCTCGAGGCCGGCCCGGCGATGTCGCGGCCGTTCTGGCCGAACCCGCCGCCGCCGCCGCCGCCGCCGCCGAGCCGCTTCCGGCCCGAGGTTTCCGCGCCGCTGGACGCGATCGTGCTGCGCACGCTGGCGTTCTACCCGCAGGAGCGGTTCGCCGACGTCAAGGAGCTGGCCGAGACGCTCCGCGCCCTGTTCCCGGGCCACAAGGGTCATGCCCCGTAGGGGCGGCCACGGCCACACGGGAGGAGCCGTCCCGTCGCCGCGCCGGCCGCGCGGCGTCCGCGCCGCCCTCCCCTGCGCCCGCTGCCTGGCGGTCCTGGCCCTGGCCTTCGGCTGCCGGACGCCCGCCGCCGCGCCCGGACCCGATTCGCCGGGCCCGGCGGCCCTCGTCGCTTCCGCCGACAGCTCGTCGCCGGAGGCCGCGCCGGCGCCCGCAGCCGTTGT
>CAZMRP010000839.1:0-2535 GCA_964568275.1 uncultured Myxococcales bacterium | reverse complement strand
GGGCCAACGGGCCCTCCGGCTCGAGCGGCGCCAACAGCGGCTGGCCGGCGTTGCGCACCGGGGAGCGGATCACGTCGGCCGACAGCTCGCGCCCGCGGTAGCCCTCGGCGCCCGTGCGCACGCCGAAGGCGTCGCGCAGCCGCGGGGCCCGGGCCGTCGTGTCGAACAGCAGCCCGACGCGGAACGCCGCCGAGAACAGCTGGAACGAGTAGCGCAGTACCTCGGTCGGCGTGCCGAGGGCGTCGAGCTTCTGGATCCGGCCGACGAGATCGCCGCGCGGTCCCGGCGCCGTCGCCGCAGACTGCAGCAGCGCCTCCACCGCCGACGGCATTCCGCTCGGCCGCACCGGACGCTCCGCCGGCGGCTCGTCCCCGGTTCCCAGCATCACCGACGGCACGCGCGTGACCGCGACCGCGGGATCCTCGTCGGCCGCCGGGGCGCGGGCCGCCTCCCGGGACACGATCGGCAGCGGCTTGGTGATCGGCAGCGGCACGGCGGCCTCTTCCGGAGCCCCGCCCGGCCAGCCGACCGGCGGCGCAATGCCGGGCTCCGTCGGTGCCTCGTCCTCCGCCTCCGCGCCCGTCGCCTCCGGCACCGGCGCGGGCGGCGGCTGCGTCGGCGGACCGAGGACCATCTCGAGCAGACGGTCGGCCGCGCTGTCGTGCGACAGACTGACGCCGCGCAGCACCTCGTCGACCGCCGCGGAGGCCGCGGCCTCCGCGGACGGCGGCTCCGGATGCACCGGCGCGGCCGGGACCACCGGCGGCGGCATCGATGCCTCGGGGGTCGAGCGTCCCTCGGCCGGCTCGGGGAACTCCGCCGCCGTCCCGGCGGAGGCCGGCAGGTCGTCCGGCATCACGATCACGCCGGACCCGCGTCGCGGACGCACGGGTTGCTCTTCCTCCGGCGGGGTCGCGACCGCCGGCGTCGCCGCGGCGGTCGTCGGGGACGTCGCGGGCCCGGTCCCCGCTTGCGCCTGCCGGTCGGCGAGGCGCTGGAAGCGGGCCGGCAGTTCCGCCCCGTAGTGCAGGTGCAGTCCCCAGGCGAGCGTCACGGGGGTGGCGATGACGAGCGACACGCTGAGCCCCGAGGCCCGGCGCAGTTCCTCGAGCGCGGCCTTGTCGAGCTGCCGGGCGGCGGCGACGACCATCGCGTCGTCCGCCACGGCCACCGGGCAGATCCGATGGCGCAGAGCGAGGGCGGGCGGGACCCGGGCGAGGATCGGAGCGGCGACCGCCTGGAGTTCCGAGCGGGTCACGATCGGGAGCCGGTGGAACATCCCGAGGAACTGCGCCAGCTCGTCCTCGTCGACCACGCCCATCTCGAGCAGGTTCACCGACAGGTCCTCGCCGTAGAGGATCTGGCGCTGCAGGGCCCGGTCGAGCTGTTCGACGGGGACCAGGCGCTCCCGAGCGAGGAACGAACGGAACGAGGTCACGTCCGGCTGCCTCCGCGTCTAGACGTATCCGAGCGCCAGCCCGCGCCCGAGCAGCTCCCAACCGTCGACGGCCACGAACAGCAGCAGCTTGAACGGCAACGAGATGGTCGTCGGCGACAACATGTGCATGCCCAGCGCGAGCAGGATGTTCGATACCACCAAATCGACCACGAGGAAAGGCAGGAACAACAGGAAGGCCGCCAGGAACGCCTCCTGCAACTCCGTGACGACGAACGCCGGCGCCAGGACCAGCAGGCGGGCGGGCCCGTCGGCGCGGGCTTCGAGGCCCTTGCGCAGCGCCAACCCCTCGAACAGCCGCCGCGCCTCCGGATCCGTGTTGCGCTCGAGGAAGCCCCGCAGCGGGCCCTCCACGCCGGCGGCGATCCGGCCGATCCGGCCCAAATCCTGCTCGGCCGTCGTCTCTCCCGCCGCGGCCGCCGCCGCCAACTCGGGCGTCACGTTGCGGTACGCCTCCCGGCCGACCGGCGCCATCACGAACACGCTGAGCAGGACGGCCAGCCCCGCCAGCACGACGTTGGGCGGCACCTGCGGCGCCGCCACCGCCGTCCGGGCGAACGCCAGCACGATGTAGATCTTGGCGTAGCTGGTCAGCACCATCAGCAGGAAGGGCACGAGCGCCAGGGCGCCGAGCAGCAGCAGCGTGGCGGTGGGACTGCCCAGGTCGAACGACACGTACCTCTCCCCTCCGGCGGCAGGACGCGATTCTACGGGACGGCGGCGGCGAGTCAACGAGGGAGTCGTGGAGGGCGGACATCCTTGACTTCCTTGACCCCCTGCGCCGCCTCGTGGTATTCGCACGAACGAGGGTGATCATGTCCAACGACCGCTTCGACCCGGCCGGTTATTTCACTTTCGACTTGGCGCGTGGCCGCGCCACCACCGAGAAGACCGGCGTGCTGGTCCTGCCGCTGGAGCTGCTCGAGCGACTTGCCGGCGAGGCCGACGCCGCCGCGCTGGACCGCCTGGCCCGCGGCCTCGGCGAGTGGCTCGGCGGACGGGTCCGCGACCGGCTGGCGGCAGGCGGCGGCGACCCGCTGGCCGCCGCACCCGAGACGTTCCTCAACGAGCTCAACGGA
>CAZMRP010000838.1:0-2538 GCA_964568275.1 uncultured Myxococcales bacterium | reverse complement strand
TGGGCGGCCAGCCCGGACAGGCCGACGGCCACGGCGAGCGCCAGCAGGGCGCCGAGGGCGAGCAGCCAGCGCATCCGGGCGAGCGCGTCGTCGACGGCGGTGAGCGGGACGGCGAGGCGGACGACGCCGACGGGCGGCGTGGCGCCGGCCGGAAACGGCACGGCGACGTACATCATGCGGTGTCCGACGGTCGTGCTGTGACGGGTGGTGGCGCCGCGGCCGTGCGCGAGGGCGTCCCGGATCTCCTGGCGGCCTGCGTGGTTCTCGGCGCGAGCCAGCTGCTCGGCCGCGAGCTCCGAGTCGCCCCACACGGCCCCGTCGCGGCCGACGATCGTCACGCGGGCCTCGGTCGTTCCGGCCAGGCCGTCGGCCAAGGCGTCCCAGGCGGCGCGGTCGCCGTCCGGCGGGCCGGCGTGCTCGGCGGTCTTCGCCGCGCCGGCGGCTCGGACTTCCAGGTGCTGCGCCTCGCGCTGCGTGAGGAACCGGTCGAAGGCGGTGCCCAGGAACAGGGAGGCGACGGCGACGCAGACGGCGATCAGCCCGAGGGAGACGAGAAACAGCTTGCCGCGGATGCCCGGTCTCACCGCCCCGCCTCGCGCGGCGCGGCGGCGAAGCGGTAGCCGACGCCGCGGACCGTCTCGAGGTAGCCGCCGGCCGGCCCGAGCTTCTCGCGCAGGCGCTTGACGTGGGTGTCGACGGTCCGCGTGGTGATGTCGGCCTGGATGCCCCACACGTCGTCGAGCAGCACGGCGCGGGACTGCACGCGGTCGCGCCGCTCGTGCAGCGTGACCAGCAGCTTGAACTCCAGCGCCGTCAGCGGGACCTCCTCGCCATCGACCCAGACGCGGTGCGCATCCCGATCGACCCGCAGGCGGCCGAACTCGAGCAGCGGCAGCGCCTCGGGCGCGGCGGAACTGCGGCGCAGGATCGCCTGGATCCGCAGCAGCAGCTCGCGCACGCTGAACGGCTTGGTCACGTAGTCGTCGGCGCCCAGCTCGAAGCCCACCACCCGATCGATCTCCTCGCCCTTCGCCGTCAGCATCAGCACGGGGATGTCGCGGGTCAGCGGCTCCTGCTTCAGCGTCTTGCAGACGTCGGTGCCGGGGAGGTCGGGGAGCATCAGGTCGAGGCAGACGAGGTCCGGGCGGTGGTTCCGCGCCAGTTGCAGGCCGTCCTCGCCTCGCAGCGCCTGGAGCACCTCGTGCCCCGCCTGGCGGAAGTTGTACTCGAGCACCGTCTGCAGGTCCCGTTCGTCCTCGATGATCAGAATGCGTGCCATGGCGTCCGCCAGCCTTTGGTCCACCGGTGACGATCCGGTGAACTCCGGGGAACATCCTGGTGGAAGGCTAGGACCACGGGGGTCGCGGAGGCAAGCCGGGAGCCTCCGGGGCAGCCTCGGTCCGCGCCGCCCCCGGGGCCTTCCGTTCCTGCCGTCCCGGCGGCCGACTTGCAGTCGGGTGGGGCCCGCACCTTCAGGTTTGAAAGGTCCCTGGTCTTCTGGTACTGTTTTGTGCAGTGGATTCCACGAGTTCGTGCTTCCTGGCGACGGCACGGCGATTGCAGAACGAAGGTCGGAACGTTGGGGAGGGTCATGGTACTGGACGGTTTCGGTGGATTCAGGGACGGTGGGCGGCGCCTCGGCGCGCCGGGGACGCCGTCGCTGCCTCCGCCGGGGCGCGAGTCGACCGCCTGGATCCTCGGACGCATCAACGAGTGTTGCATCGAGTTGGGGCTGGATTCGGACCAGAACGTCCGGCGGCTGGTGGCGCTGTGCGGTACGCTGATGGGGGCGGTCAGCGTGACCTACGAGCGGCTGCGCGAGGGCCGGCTGCAGACGGCGTTCCGGTGGACGGAGGCGACGGGGGCCGAGGCGGTGACGTCGTCGGCGCTGCCGGAGGCCGCGCCGCGGTCGTCGCTGCTGCCGGCGAACGGGGAGGGCGCCGGAGCCGGCGCGGTCAACGGGCTGAAGGTGGAGCCGGTGGACGGCGGGACGCACGTGACGATGGGCGTGCGTTACGGCGGCGTCCGGTGGGGCGTCGTGCGCGTGGCGCTGGACCGGATCATCGTGGTCGGCGACATCGACCGGCGGATCCTGGAGTTCGTGGCGTCGGCGATCGGGATCGAGGAGCAGCGCGAGAGCTCGGAGGTGGCGCGTCGGCAGACCGAGGAGCGGTCGCGGCTGATCTTCGAGACGATCCACGAGGGGCTGGGGATCGTCGACCCGTACGAGAACATCATCTTCGCCAACCAGGCCTACGCGGACATCCTGGGCTACGCGCGGGACGAGGTGATCTCGAAGAACCTGCGCGACATGCTGGTGCCGGGCGAGTTGGACAAGGTGCTGCAGCAGACGGAGAAGCGGCGCGAGGGGCAGGCCAGCGTCTACGAGCTGGCGATGCGGCGCAAGGACGGCGAGGTCCGACAGATCCGCGTGTCGGCGGTGCCGTGGCGCGGCCCGCAGGGCTCGTTCATCGGCACCTTCGGCGCGATCGTCGACATCACGGAGGAGAAGCTGGCGGAGGCGGAGCGGCTGGACAC
>CAZMRP010000837.1:0-2541 GCA_964568275.1 uncultured Myxococcales bacterium | reverse complement strand
GCCCGCACGCGTTCGAAGGCATCGACCACCGCCGGGTCGAACTGCGAGCCGCGTCCCTTGCGGATCTCGCTCGCCGCCTGCGCGTGCCCCAAGGCCTTGCGATACGGTCGGTCGGAGGTGACCGCGTCGTAGGTGTCGATCACCGCGAAGACCCGGGCGCCGATGCAGATCTGCTCCCCCCGCAGCCCGCCGTTGTACCCCGAACCGTCCCACCGTTCGTGGTGCTGCGCCACCAATTGACGGGCGCGCAGCAGGAACGGGATGCCGGCCAGGATCTGGGCGCCGAACAGCGAGTGGCGCCGCATCGACTTCCACTCGTCGTCGGTCAGCTTGCCCGGCTTGAGCAGGATCGTGTCCGAGACGCCGATCTTGCCGATGTCGTGCAGCAGCGCCCCGCGCTCGATGTCCCGCAGCTCCTCCCCCCGCAACCCGAGCTCGGAGGCCAGCCGGTGCGTGTACAGCGCGACGCGGCGCGAGTGCCACTGCGTGTCGGTGTCCCGCAGGTCGAGCGCGTTGCACAGCGAGAGCAGGAGCTGCGAGGTGCGTTCGGCCACCGTCGCGTCCAGCTCCCGGTTCAGCACGTGGAGCTTCTCGTTGACCTCCTGCAGGCGAACCGCCATCAGGTGGTGGTCCGCCTGCAGCCGGTGCTGCACGACCGCCCGGCGCACCGTGTTGCGGACCTGCGAACCGTCACACGGCTTCTGCAGGATGCGGTAGACGCCGACCTTGTTCACCGCGTCGACGACGGTGTCGACGTCCAGGCGATCCAGCACCAGCACGCGCACCGCCTCCGGTCGCAGGCGGGACGCCCGCGCCAGGAACTCCATCCCGCTCATGTCCGGCAGGACCAGGTCGACCAGCAGCACCGCGTGCGGCGTCTCGTCGAGCAGTCGCAGGCCCTCGCGGCCGGTCGTCACGCCGCGACAGTGCAGCGCCTCCTCCCGCAACGCCCGCTCGAACGCCACCAACTGCGTCGCATCCGGGTCGACGTACAGCACCCGCGCCAGCTCGTCCCCGGCCGGCGTCTCCCGCAGCTCCGCCCGCGAATCACGGTGGTCCGACATCGTCTCGCTCCGGCCCCCGGGCCCGTCTCTCCCGCACCGCGTCCCCGTCGCCGTCCCTCACAGGCTGCCGACCAGGAATCCCTGCACGGTCGGACCGTCGTCCTGGAACGTCAGGCCTCCGGCCCGCAGCACCAGCCCCAGCGTCTCCCAGATCGACCAGCGCAGGTACAACCCCAGCGGCGAGGTCTCGCGCTCGTCGCATCGCACGTCGCCCAGCGAGCAGGCCGCGGCCAGCCGCTGCTCCACGGCCGACGCCGTCCACGAATCCGGACGCCAGCGGTAGCCGCCGTAGAGCCCCGCCTCGAACGTCCCCTCCGCCGCGCGGTAGGCGAGCTCGACCAGCACCGACAGCGGCGCCAGCTCCACGGGCTCGTAGTCCCCGGACCACCCGTCGGCCCGTCGGCCGTGCGAGGTCTCGAGCACGAAGCGCAGCGGCCAGTCGCGGTGCAGGAACACCGTGCCCCACACCACGCCCCCCTGCACGAACTCCTCCGTGTTGCGCCACGTCGCGTCCAGCGTCCGCCCGGGCAGCGACTCGGCCAGCGGCCCGGCCGCCAGCGCCCCGTCGATCCACTGGGCGTGGTAGGCGACGCCGAGCGTCAGCAGTCCCAGGTCGAGGTCGAACTGCAGCCGGCCGCCGTAGGAACGCTCCGGCGCGAGGTCGTAGGCCGGGACCCAGCGGACGTCCGCCGCCGGGTCGACCCCCGCGGCGGTCAGCTCCTCGATCCCCGGCGGCCGCGCCCCGGTCTCGAAACGCGCCGCCAGCCGCAGACCCTCGCCGATGCGCCAGGTCACGGCGAGGTCCGCCGCCGGCTCGGCCTCCCAAGCCTCCGTCTCGGCGTACTGCTCCGGCTCCGCCTGGCCGAACGGATCGATCGGCAGCAGCAGCCGGCGCACGTCGAGCCCCAGCGCGGCCCGCACGTCCACGTCCTCGCCGGCGTGGAACCCGGCGGCGAGGCCGAGGCTGCCTCCCGCGCGGCTCGCGCCGTCCAGTCCCGGGCGGTACGGCCAGTCGCCCCGCAGGTCGCTCCACGTCCCGGGCTCGTCGACGAACCCCCGCGTCAGCGCCGTGCCGAGCCCCTCGGCCCGCAGCTCGGCGGTCAGGTCGACGTCCCACCAGCGTTCGCCGAAGGCCAGCGCCGTCCCGCCGGCCAGCAGCCACAGCGTCTCGTCCGCGCGGCTCCAGCGTCCGGCCGGCGGGTCGAAGGCGGCCAGCGCGCGCTCCGAGGTGCGCGCCGCGACCCACGCCGTCACCGAGCCGGGCCCGGGCGCGCCGTGGCGGTAGAGCCCCTCCACCAGCGTTCCGCCCAGCTCCTCGAGCCGCAGGAACCCGCGGGCCAGGTTCGGCCCGCCGCGGACGAATCCGGAAGCCCCGTCGAGCCGCAGCAGCAGACGCAGGACGTCGTCCGGCGACGGTTCGGTGCGCACGTCGAACACCACGTTGCCGGCCAGCGCCTCGCCCATCCGCGCCTCGTCG
>CAZMRP010000836.1:0-2545 GCA_964568275.1 uncultured Myxococcales bacterium | reverse complement strand
GGGACCGTCCCCCCGTCCGCCAGCACCTGCGCGACCTGCGGCGGCGGCTCCGACGGCTTGTCGTCGCGCCACAGCAGCGTCGTCGCCAGGGCCGCGGCGGCCGCCGCCAGGGCCGCCACCAGCGCCTTGCCCGCCGCCGTCAGGTAGCGTCGGCCGCGGCCGCTTCCCAGCGTTCGCATGCCGCCGAGGTCGGTGCCCGGGGTGTGGAGGTCGCGGATCACCTCCCACACCGGATGCTCGACCCGCAGCCAGCGCCGGATCAGGTCCATCCGGAACCGGTAGGTGTCGCGCGGATCCCCCGCCTCCAGGTCCTCCTGCTCGACCATCCGCTCGAGCATCCCGCGCACCGAGGCCCGGCGCACCTCGAAGCCGTACTCGCGCCGGTGCGCCTCGAGGTTCGTCTCGATCGCCGCCGCGGGCACGTAGCGCGACGGCCCGTCGGCCGCGGCCGCCAGCAGCGAGCCCACGACCCGCGCCAGCAGCGGCAGGCTCTTCCACCAGTAGACCGTCTGCGGCAGCGGGCTGTCCGCCAGCGCCTCGGCCACCTCGTCGACGTCGTCGGCCTCGACGCTCGTCGTCCGCTTCTCGTTCATCCGGTCGACCAGCGCCTGGCAGATCACCTGCGTGTAGAACGGGTGCCCCGCCGTCAACCGCAGGATCGCCCGCACCGCGTCGTCCGTGTACTCCATCCGCCCGCGCACCGGCTCGCGGATCAACCGCTCCGCGTCGCCCAATGCCAGGAAGCTGACGCGCCGGTGGATCGCCTTGCCCATCAGGCGGCTCCACACCGCCGGGTCGCGCTCCTGCACCCGGCGCGAGCCGGTGAACAGGAACGAGAGCGGCAGGGTCGAGTCGAGCATCGCGGACAGCACCAGCGTCACGTCGCCCGACAGCGTGCCGTGGTGGATGTGCTCCTCGATCAACTCGTACTCGTCCACCAGCAGCACCAGCTTGCGCTGCCCCAGCCGCTCTGCCAGCCCCTCGAGGAACCGGCGGAACGCCGCGTGGGGCTCCGGGTCGTCGGCCGCCGGCGGCGTCAGCCCGTCGGCCGGCAGCCCCCGCTCCTCCATCCGCGCGACGATCCGCCGCGCCATCGCCCGCCACAGGTCGATGTCGCTGCGCAGCTCCGCCAGTTGCTGCATGTCGAGCAGCACGGTGAGGAACCGGTCGCCGAGCCGGCCGTCGAGGACCTGCAGCAGGATCGAGGTCTTGCCGCAGCGCCGGCCGCCGCACAGGACGATCATCTCCCGCCCGTCGGTGTCCAGCCGGTCGTGCAGGAAGCGCAGGTCCTCCTGCCGGCCGAAGAACATCGAGCGATCCCGGATCGGGTTGCCCACGATGTACGGGTTCGGCTCGATCGGGACGAAGTCGTCCAAGCACTCCTCCCCAGGGCCGGCGATCATACCCTCGGGAGCCCGCCGGCCACAACCGCGCCCGGGTTGCGTCTCGCCCGGCGCCCGCCTAACGTGTCGGCGACGGAGCGGGACCTGAGGGGCGCCGAGCGCGCGCCCGCGACCCGGAGACGGCGATGAACTGCCCGCGGTGCGGCGCGGATATCTCGGAAGGGGCCCCGTGCCCGAAGTGCGGAGCCCGGGTCAAGCACCTCCGCTTCGGGTCGGATCCCGACTACTTCAACGTGCGCCGCGTGCGCCTCGACACCCCCCCAGGCCTGCGACAGGTCGCGGACGGTCTGCCCCGCCTCCGGCGCGGAGAGCTCGAGGAACCGGGAACCCGCCTCCGCTTCTACGCCGTCATCGGCGTCGGCGCCCTGCTCGTCGCCGTCGCCGCCGCGATCTTCCTCGGCGTCACGGACGACACGGACGGCACGGCCCGGAACGCGCCGCCTGCAACCCCGGACGCCGCACCACCGGACACCGCGCCCCCGCCGCGCTCGCTGCTGCCCGGTGATTCCGTGGTCGTGTTGCCGGTCCCCGGGCTGCCGCCTCCCGCGCCGGACGCCGTCCCGGGGGGCATGCCGTCCACCGTCGACCCGTCGGCACCGCCGTCGTCGCCGCCCGCACCGTCGAACGTCGCCGCGCCGCCCCCGGCGAACCCGTCGCCTCCGGCGCCGACTCCCGTGCCGCCCGCCGTCGGGAACCCGGCGGCGCCCCCCGGTTTCCCCGAGATCCCGGCGTCCGTCCGACAGATCGCGGTGGCGCCCTCGACGGCCGCCACGACCAACTGCTCGCCCACCCCCTGTCGCGTGGAAGAGCGCGGCTGGGCCGTCGCCGACCGCGCCCGCGACCTGCTCGATGCCGACCCCGGCCTTGCCGCCTGCTGGGCCGAGGAAACCGTTCGCCAGGGCCGCAGGTTCAACGTCCCGGCGATGGTCTCCTCCGGGTACTTCCACCTCGGACTCGCCTACCGCGCCATGGGTTGCCGCGACCGGGCCTACGGCGCCTTCCTGTCGTCGCTCTGCGAAGGACGAACCTCGGTGCGCCCGTCGCTGCTCGAAGGCTACCTCGGGCACTGCCGTCGCCTGGGCGACGGCTGCGACCAGCCGTGCCGCGACGAGCGCTACGTCGTCTCCGAGCAGCCCGCGTTC
>CAZMRP010000835.1:0-2549 GCA_964568275.1 uncultured Myxococcales bacterium | reverse complement strand
GCGGGGGGGGGGCGGGGGGGGGCGGGGCCAAGGACGCCGCGGCCGGGGCGGCCGACCAGCGTGGAGAGGGCGGGGAGGAGGACGGAGGGAGGGGAGAGGGGGGGGCAGGCAGGGGGGGGGGCGGGGACGGGGGGGGGGAGTGGTTGTATGCTCGCCCGGCCTTCGGGGCCCGGGGGGTGGGTCGGCGCGCTGAATAGCGGGTCGGTCGGCAGGGTCCAAGGCCCCGGCGGAGAGAGGAATTCCATGGGAACCACCCGTTTGATCCGAGTTCTGGGCGTGCTGGCGGTGCTGGCGGCGGTGGCGAACGTGGGGGCGCAGCCGGCGGCGGGGACGGAGTCGCTGTCGGCGCGGCTCGAGCAGCTGGCGGTGGAGTACGCGGCGGGGGGGACGGCGGTGGGGTCTGCCCGGTCGGGCGAGTTGGGGGAGGGGCAGGAGAAGCGGATCGGCCTGCAGCTCGACGGCGGCAAGTGCTACGTGTTCATCGGGGTCGGGGAGGCCACGCTGGCGGACCTCGACCTGGCGTTGGAGTCGGGCGGGGAGCGGCTGGGGGAGGACACGCAGCCGGACAACTTCCCGGTGGTGCGGGCCTGCTCGCCGGTGTCGGTGCGGGTGGAGCTCGTGCTGGCGGCGACGCGCGGGTCCGGGGCGTACGTGCTGGGACACTACGAGCTGCCGGCGGACGGGGGCGTGGCGGCGGCGGCGCAGGACGAGCTGGTGACGAAGCTGGAGCAGCTGGCGGCGGAGCAGGCGGCGGGAGCGACGCTGGAGGGGGACGTGTTCCGCGGGCGGCTGGTCGAGGAAGAGGTGGCGGCGCTGGCGCGGTCGCTCGTCGGCGGTCGGTGCTACACGCTGCTGGCGGTGGGCGACGCGGGGCTCGGCGAGCTGCAGCTGTCGGCCGCGGCCGGCGCGCAGCGGTTGGGGGACGACGTGCTGGTCGGGCCGAATGCCGTGGTGCCGGAGTTCTGTCCGGCGAGCGACGTGCCGGTGACGGTGCGGGTGACGGCGCGCCGGGGCGGCGGCGAGTTCGCGTTCGCGACGTACGGGCGGGCGGCGACGGGGGCGTTGACCCCGATCCAGATGGTCGACACGCAGCTGCTGACGCGGCGGCTGGCGGAGCGTGCGGCGCAGGCGGCCACGGGGATGGACCCCTTGCAGTCGCCGACCTTCGGGTCGCTCGGCGAGGGTCGGAGCGCGAACCTGTCGTTCGCGGTGGAGGCGGGTCGGTGCTACCGGGCGGTGGCGGTGGCCGAGGCGGGGATCACGAACCTGGACCTGACGTTGCTGGTGGAGGGTGCGCAGGTCGGGGAGGACGTGGAGCCGAACGCAACGCCGGTGGTCGGCACGTGCGTCGCGACGGCGGGGACGGCGCGACTGGACGTGTGGGCGGTGGCCGGTACGGGCGGCTGGGCGGTCGGGATCTATTCGGGCGGGCAGCCGGCGTCGTCGACGGCGGCGGCCGAGAATCCGCTGTTCACGCTGCTCGACGCGGCCGCCGTGACGCTGTCCGCCGGCGCCACGCGCGCGTCGACGCCGTTCACGGGGGCGTTGGCGGTCTCCGGCACGCAGCAGTACGACGTGACGTTGCAGTCGGGCAAGTGCTACGCGTTCGTGGGGATCAGCGACGCGGGGAACCTGGACCTCGAGCTGACCTCCGGCACGCAGGTGCTCGGCCGCGACACGGACCTCGACACCACCCCCGGCGTGGTGTTCTGCGCGCAGAGCCAGCTGACGGTGCGGGCCAAGCTGACGCTGCTGTCGGCGCAGGGCAACTTCGCCTTCGGCGTGTACAACGCGCCGTCGGTGCAGCTGCCGACCTCGGCCCCGCGGCCGACGGCGACGGGGATCGCGGTGGGGGGCACGGAGACCGACTACGTGGCGACGCAGATCCGCGCGATCCACGAGCAGCGGGCGGCGGCGCTGCTGCCGGTCTCGCAGGTCAATCGCGGCACGCTGCAGCAGGCGCAGGAGAGCGAGTTCGTGGTCAACCTGCCGGCCGGACGCTGCTACACGATCATCGCCGCCGGCGTGCCGTCGGTGCGCGACCTGGACATGACGCTGACCAGCCCGTACGGCCAGGTGCTGGCGACCGATACCACCGACGACGCCTCGCCGACGCTGGTGACCAACCCTTGTCCGCAGTGGTCCGGCGACTACCGGATCAAGGTCATGATGCAGTACGGCTACGGGGCGTTCGGCTTCCAGGTCTTCTCGCAGTAGAACCGACTCCGCCTCCAATTCGGGCATCCCCGTGACCGCCGGTTTCGTGTAAGGTCCGCGCGCGATGGCGAGGTCGGACAGCGGTCGGGGAGCGGCGCGGGAGCTCGAGACGTACCTCGTGGCCTTGCGCGAGGCGCTGGGCGAGGAGGTGGCGGTGGACCCGGCGGGGACGGTGACGTTCGCGGACGGGCCCGTGGAGTCGGCGGGGGTCGGCGAGCGGGCGGCGGGTCGTCCGGACGACGCGGGGCGCGGTGGGTCGAGGGCGTCCGAGGTGCGGGAGCGGGACGGGGCGTCGGGGTCGGCGGCGCCGCGCGCGGCGGCGGCGAGCTGGT
>CAZMRP010000834.1:0-2554 GCA_964568275.1 uncultured Myxococcales bacterium | reverse complement strand
GAACTACGCCTACTGGGAGGATATCTACGTGCCGTGCTTCGCGCGGTTCGACACCTGCAAGGGGAACATCCACGTCTTGAACGTGGGCGACGCGCGGGTCGGCCGGATCAACACCACCTACCACAGCAACCCGGATGCGTACTTCCAGGCCAGCCAGTGCGGCTGGGCTTCGTCCATCGGGTACACCGGGGGCCCGCTCTACGTCTACGTCGACAACGTGATCGGGATCGATTTCAACTGCTCGAGCAGCCTCACGGTGGGGGTGGACCTCCGGGTCGAGGAGTGGAACAGCACGAACTGCACGGGAACGGTTCAGAGAACCTGGTACGACAGCCAGGACTGCTGGGTGATGTGCTTGAACAACGCCGGGTACCATCACATGGCGGCGCAGGGGATCGGCGACTGCGGTGCCGGCGAGATGTTCGAGCCGGATTGGAGCGACTTCTGCCACATGCCCGACGTCTACATCGGTGTCCCGAACACCGCACATTCCTACAAGTACTACATCGTCACCTGGGTTCTGGTCGGCGGGAGTTGGCAGTACGGCACGCAGTCCCTCGGCTGCTTCACGTTGTAGCGGAGGACGTGCCGATGCCGGATTCGACGCGGGGCGGAGCGGTCGGAGGGAGAGGTCCGGTGGGGTCCGGAGCCGGCGAGGTGCAGTCCGGTCAGGGTGGTCGACGGACGAAGGACGCCTGCCGCATCCTTCTCGCGGTCCTGCTCACCTCGACGTGCTATCGCTCGTGGTTCGACTACGCCGACGTGGAAGACGACGGCGACCGGGCGGCGCATGAGGATGGCGGCTGGAGTGACGGCGCGGACGCCGGACCGGACGGAGACGTGCCGGTCCGGTGTCCCGCCGGAATGGTGTTCGTTCCGGGGGGGCCGTTCGTGATGGGTGCCGACCCGGAGGAGTTGAGTTCTCTCGCGGAGGCGGAACCCGAGCACGAGGTCTACGTCTCGTCGTTCTGCATGGACATGCTGGAGGTGACGAACGCGCAGTGGCGCGTCTGTGTGGCGGCGGGCGGCTGCACGCTACCACAAGGCGGTTGGGAGCACGGGTGCACCGGTCACTACGGGGCGGACCTTCATCCGGTGAACTGCGTCAGCCACGGTCAGGCCCGGGCCTACTGCGCCTGGGCGGGCAAGCGGCTGCCTACCGAGGCGGAGTGGGAGAAGGCGGCGCGAGGCGGGTGCGAGATCGTCGCCCCGTCTCATTGCGGTCCGGAGGACGAACGGGACTACCCGTGGGGCGAGGCTCCGGCCCGCGAGGACTGCTGCGAGTACCTCGCATGCGCTGCAGGTGACGAGGAGGTAGGCAGCCACCCGATGGGCGCCGGACCGTACGGTGCGTTGGACTTGGTGGGGAGCGTCTGGGAGTGGGTCGCGGACTACCATGACGCCGACGCGTACGCGTCGTGTGCCGATGGCTGCTCCGACCCGACCGGGCCTCCCTACGGCGACTGGGCCGTTGTCCGTGGCGGCTTCCTCAGCGGCGATCCGACCCTCCTTTGCATATGGTCCCCGGTGGCGTGGCGATCACACGTCCGTCGCCTGGACTTCGAAGGGAGGGTTGGCCTCCGGTGCGCGGTGCGGCCATGAGGCGGGTGCGGGGCGGGGGAGCGACGCTCGCGGTGCTGGGCGCGCTCGCGGCGGCATGTTCGGGTTCCGGCGCAGAATTCGTCGACGGCGACGGCGCCGGCGGCCGCGACGACGCCCTCTGCGAGCCGCCGGATCGGCCGGCCGTGCCCGACGTGGGCGCCGACTGTCCGCCCGGAATGGCTTACGTTCCGCCGGGGGAGTTCGTGATGGGGGCCGACCCCGCGGAGGCCGACCCCGGCCTGCCCGACAACGTCCCGGAGCACGTCGTGTGGCTGTCGGCCTTCTGCCTCGACCGGACCGAGGTCACGACCGCCGACTGGAGCCGCTGCATCGACGCGGGCGCCTGCGCCGCGCCGCGCTGCGCGGCGGCCACGGAGGACCGCCCGGTGGCCTGCGTGACCCACGAGGAGGCGGCCGGCTTCTGCGCCTGGGCGGGCAAGCGGCTGCCCACGGAAGCGGAATGGGAAAAGGCGGCGCGCGGCGGCTGCGAGCTGTCGGGCTCGGCTTGCTGCGGCGGCGAGGACGAGCGCCTGCTTCCCTGGGGTGACGACGAGATGTGGCTGCGGCGAGCCTGCTACTTCGCCGTGTGCGAGCGCTGCGCGGAGGGGCTGCAGCCGGTCGGAGGACGTCCCGAGGGGGCCGGACCGTACGGGCACCTGGACCTGATGGGCAACGTGATGGAATGGACCGCGGACCGGTACGCCACCGACGCCTACGCCGCCTGCGAGTCGCCGTGCGATGATCCCACCGGGCCGACCGAGGGTGAGCAGGTCGTCGCGCGGGGCGGCGACTTCGACTCCCGGTGCGAGCTGCTGTCCGTCCAGCGCCGCTTCCCGATCGCCCCGATCACGGCCTATCGCGGCATCGGGTTCCGGTGCGCGCGGTCGCCGTGAGGCGGGTTCCGGCAAGGCCGCCAAGGTGCTCGAGCAGGGCGGCCTGCACGCCAAGGGGA
>CAZMRP010000833.1:0-2562 GCA_964568275.1 uncultured Myxococcales bacterium | reverse complement strand
AAGGACGCCTAGGCGATGGCCGACGAGCGGCGGATGACGTTCTTCGAGCACCTGCGCGAGCTGCGCCGGCGGCTGTGGATCTCCGCGCTCGCCTTCGCCGTGGCGCTCACCGCCTGCATCATCTTCCGCAACGAGCTGCTCGAGGTGCTGACGCTGCCGTTGTACGACGCCTGGGCGGCGATCCCGGAGCTGGCCGCGCTGCCGTTGGAGCTGCACTACTCGAGCGTGATCGACCCGATGTTCGTGCAGCTCAAGCTGGCGGTGTACGCGGCGTTGTTCTTCGCGGCGCCGGTGCTGCTGTTCGAGCTGTGGCGCTTCGTGGCGCCGGGGTTGTACCCGCGGGAGCAGCGGCACGTCTGGCCGCTGCTGGGGGGGACGTTCGTCTGCTTCGTGGGCGGCGGGCTGTTCGGCTACTTCGTGGTCTTCCCGCTGGGCTTCGAGTTCCTGATCCGCTACGGGATGGACTTGTCGAGCTGGGTACCGATCGAGCCGACGATCATGGTCGATCGCTACACCGACCTGGCGATCGGGCTGCTGTTCGCGTTCGGGCTGGTGTTCGAGCTGCCGCTGGTGATCATCTTCCTGGCGCGCATCGGTTTGGTCGACCACAAGCAGCTGCTGCGCTTCTCGCGCTACTTCATCGTGATCGCGTTCGCGCTCGGGGCGATCCTGACGCCGACGCCGGACCCGCTGAACCAGGCGCTGATGGCCGGGCCGCTGGTGCTGCTGTACTTCCTGGCGACGGGCGTGGCGTGGCTGATCGGCAAACGGCGCAAGGAACGGGAGCGGCGCGAGGAGGCCGGCGAGACGCCGCCCGACGACGAGTCCCCGGCCGGCTAGCCTCCCGGCCCCTGCCCGCCGTGCCCGGTCGTCCGGGCGGGAGCTTCCGCCGGCCCGGAACGTCGGTCCCAGCCCTTTCTTGCCGCTGCGCACCCCGTCCCGTACAATTCCGTCAGCACGGCGCCGCGCGGGGCGGAGCGGGAGCGAGCGGGGCGGTGACCGGGGCCGAGGTGCCGATGCGCCGAGGGTTCGCGTTGGTGCTCCTGGTTCCCCTGGCCGGCTGCGCCACGGTGGAGTCCGCCGAGTGCCGCGGCGACGACGACTGCCCGGTCGGACGACGCTGCGAGATCACGACCGGGATCTGCGTGCCGTTCTCCGACGTCGGTGCGGAGGGCGACGTCGGCCTCGAGGATGCGGGGACCTGCGTCGCGGCGTCCTGCCACGCGGAGTGCCTGGCGGCGGGCTACACCGGCGGAACGTGCCTCGGCACGACCTGCCAATGCACGGGCACGCCGCCGGACGCCGGGCCGGAGGATGCGGGGGTGGAGGTGCCGGACACCTCGACCTGCGATCCGACCGAATGCAACGCGAACTGCGCGCCGTTCGGCCTGACGGGCGAGTGCCGGTCGGAGGGCTGCGTCTGCCTCGGGGGCGCGGACGCCGACGCCGACGTGCCCCTGGACGATGCGCCCGTGGACGACGCGCCGGTGGACGAGGGGACGTCCTGCCCTCCGGGGCAGACGTCGTGCCCCGGCGGCTGCGTCGACACGTCGACGAACGCGCTCAACTGCGGGGCCTGCGGACGGGCCTGCCGGTCGGACCAGACCTGCAGCGGCGGGGCGTGCGTCTGCCCGACGGGGCTGACCGAGTGCTCCGGCGGCTGTGTCGACACCCGGACCGACCCCTCGAACTGCGGCCGGTGCGGCGGAGTCTGCGGCGCCGGCCGGACCTGCTCGGGCGGCACCTGCGTCTGCACCGGCGGCCTGACCGACTGTTCCGGCAGCTGCGTCGACACGTCGACCGACCCGAACAACTGCGGCTGGTGCGGCAATCGCTGCGCCTGCGGCGGGTGCGTCGGCGGTTCGTGCACGACCTCGGGGGGCACGGCGACGTTCTACTTCCCGGACTGGAGCGACTCGGCGTTCATCGTCAACGATCCCTACATCTGGCACGCCGGCGACTCCTACCAGGGGACGCGCTTCACCTCGCTGGCCTGCGCCACGTCCGTCTCGTTCACGCTGGAGAGCGACGAGAACTGGCTCACCTGCGACGTGCTCGACCTGCGCGTCTCGATCAACGGCACCTCGGTCGGGACGTTCTCGTACCCCTCCTACGTCTGGACGACGACCCAGAGCTTCAGCTTCCCGGCGCTCGTCGGGCCGACCTACACGATCCGGCTCGAGGCGACGCGCACGGTGGTCGGCGGCTGCGGCTCGCTGATCCTGAGCCTCGGGTGGTCGAGCTGGACGCTGCGCTGAGGCCGGGTTTCCGGCGCGTCGTTTCTTGACCGTCCCCGAACAAGCCTCTATCTGTGGCGGCGACGGGGGGCTGCGCCGCGCGGCGGCGCCCGGAGCGAGGACGAAGCGATGACGGAGCTGACGCCGATCCGATGGTTGGGGGACGGGGTCGAGGTGCTGGACCAGCGGGAGCTGCCGTGGCGCGAGGCGTGGATCCGTTGCACGACGCCGGACGAGGTGGCGGAGTGCATCCGGTCGATGGCGCTGCGGGGGGCGCCGCTGATCGGGATCGCCGCCGGCTACGGGGTGGCGCTGGCGGTCCGCT
>CAZMRP010000832.1:0-2563 GCA_964568275.1 uncultured Myxococcales bacterium | reverse complement strand
GCGCCGCTCGCGCAGCGCGCGCTCCACCGTGCGCCGCAGCGTCGCCGGGCTCGGCAACGGCTTCTCCAGGAAGTCGAACGCGCCGAGCCGCATCGCCTCCACCGCCTGCTTGACCGAGCCGAACGCGGTCAGCAGCACGACCACCGGCGGGTCGGGAAGTCGGCGGGCGGCGGCCAGCAGCTGCAGTCAGTCCAGCTCCGGCATCCGCAGGTCGGAGACGACGACGTCCACCGCGCGCTCCTGCAGCAGGCGCAGGGCCCGGGCGCCGTCCGGCGCCTCGAGCAGCTCGTGGCCCGCGTCCTTCAGCACGTCGAGCGCCAACCGCCGGAGGGCCGGGTCGTCGTCGACGATCAGCACGCGCGCCGGCCGCGAAACGTCCATCGGCCGGGAGCCTAGCCGATCCGCCGGTCCGCTGCACCCGTTCCGCCCGGCCGGTCGCGGAGAGCCGCGGCCGGAGGCGAGCGGGGCGGCGCGGCGGTCGCGGGCCCGCCACGGGATCCCTCTCCGGACGGGCGTGGTAAGCTCCCGGCCATGTCCTCCGTCGCGTTGCTGCTGGGCGCCCTGCTCTGGTTGTTCCTGGCCTACCGCGTGTGGGGTCGGCACATCGCCCGGCGGCTGGTCGAGCCGGACGACGCCCGGCCGCCGCCGTCGACGACGCAGCACGACGGCGTGGATTTCTACCCCTCGGCGCCGCCGCTGCTGTTCGGCCACCATTTCTCGTCGATCGCCGGCGCCGGACCGATCATCGGCCCGGTGATCGCGGTGGCCGTCTTCGGCTGGGGCGGCACGCTGATCTGGATCCTGCTCGGCGTCGTGTTCATCGGCGCCGTCCACGACTACCTGTCGCTGATGCTGTCGGTGCGCAACGGCGCCCGCTCCACCGCCGACGTCGCGGCGGACGTGGTGGGACGGCGGGCCCGCACGCTGTTCCTGGTGTTCGTCTGGCTGACGCTGGTGCTGATCATCGCGGTCTTCGCCGATGCGGTGACCAGGACCGTGCTGGCCGAGCCGCAGATCGTCATCCCCACCCTCGGCCTGATCCCGCTGGCGATGGTGTTCGGGCTGCTGGTCAACAAGCTGCGCTGGCCGCTGCTCCCCGCCACGCTCGGCGCCGCCCTGCTCGGCGGCGCGCTGTTCTGGGCCGGCTTCCAGTGGCCCGTCGAGCTGGGCGGCGGCGACGCCGCCCGCTGGACCTGGATCGCCGTGTTCCTGGTCTACGCCGTGCTCGCCGCGTCGATCCCGGTCTGGATCCTGCTCCAGCCGCGCGACTACCTCTCGTCGTGGATCCTGTTCGGCGGGATGGGACTCGGCATCGCCGGCCTGCTGGTCGGCCGCCCGGAGCTCGAGGCGCCGGCGTTCCAGACGGCGTTCTCCGAAGGGAGCGGCCCGCTCTGGCCGATGCTGTTCATCCTGGTGGCCTGCGGCGCGGTCTCCGGCTTCCATACGCTGGTCGCCTCGGGCACCACCGCGCGGCAGCTGCGCCGCGAGTCCGACGGCCTGCCGGTCGCCTTCGGCTCGATGCTCGCCGAAGGCGCGCTGGCGGTGCTGGTGCTGGTCTGCGTCGCCGCCGGCGTCTCCGCCGCCGACCTCGACGGCGGCACGCTCGGCGCCCTGGTGAAGGCGAACGGGCCGATCGGGGCCTTCGGTATCGGCTACGGCGGGGTCGCCGCGCCGCTCGTCGGGAAGCAGGTCGGGATCGTGATCGGCGTGGTGATGGTCAACGCCTTCGTCCTCACCACCCTCGACACCTCGGTGCGCCTCGCCCGCTTCGCCACCGTCGAGCTGTTCGGCGAGCGGCTTCCGCTGCTGCGCAACCGCTGGCTCGCCTCGGCCGTCGTCGTCGGCCTCGCCGCCGCGCTGCTCGTCTCCGGCTCGTCGACCGCGATCTGGCCCGTGTTCGGCGCCGCCAACCAGCTGATGGCCGCGCTGGCGCTGATCGTGATCACCGCCTGGCTGCTGTCGCGCGGCAAACCGGCGCTCTACACGCTGCTCCCCTGCGCGTTCATGCTGCTCACCACCATCGCCGCGCTCGGCTGGCAGGCCTGGAGCGCCTTCGGCGGGACGAAGATCAACTGGCCGATCGGCGTCGCCTGCGTCGTGCTGCTCGGCCTCGCGCTGTTCCTCGCCGTCGACTCGGTCGGCGCCCTGCGAGCGCTGCGCCGCGCGCACGCCGCCCCGCCCGCGTAGCGGCGTCGGCAACCGTCAGCGCGGGAGCCGCAGCACGAACTCGGCGCCGCCCGTCGCGCGGGGAGCGACGTCCACCGACCCACCGTGGGCCTCCGCGATCCGGCGCACCAGCGCCAGCCCGAGACCGGTCCCGCCGGCGCGCCGCGAGAAGAACGGTTCGAACACCCGCTCGCGGTCCTCCGCCGCCACCCCGGGCCCCTCGTCGGCCACGAACAGCTCCACCTGTCGCCGCTCGGGCCGCAGACCGACGACCACCCGGCCCCCGGGCGGGGAGACGGCGAGCGCGTTCTGCACGAGGTTCCCCAGCGCGCGGGCGAGCTGGTCGCGGTCCGCCCGCCGCTCCACCGCCTCGTCGCCGTAGTCGCGCACCAGCTGG
>CAZMRP010000831.1:0-2565 GCA_964568275.1 uncultured Myxococcales bacterium | reverse complement strand
GCTCGCCCGGCGCGCGGGCTCCGAGCAGCGCCAGCGCCCGCCAGGCGAGCGCCGTCTGGCGCAGCGGGTCGTCCGCCGCGAAGCCGTTCTCCGCCTGCACGTGGTGCCGCTCCGCCTCCTCGAACGCGCCGCGGTGCGCCGCCGCACGCCCCAGCCCGTGCAGCACCAGCGCCCGCAGCGGCGCTCCGAGCGTCGCCTGCCAGCTCGCCTTGTCGGCCAGCCGGCGCAGGAAGATCTCGGAATCGTCGAGCGCCGACGGTCGGCGGGGCGGGTCGTCCGTCGGCCGGGTCGGCGCCGTCAGCGCCGCCGGCCGCCGGAACATCGGCAGCCGGTCCAGCGCCTCCCGCACCGCCTCGCGGAAGAACCGCACCTCCTCCGGCCGGTCCGGACGGATCCAGGCCCACGCCAGCTCCACCGCCTGCACCGGCGCGTCGCACCGCAACAGCGCCTCCACCGACAGCGGGATCGCCTCCGGCGCGATCTGCGGGTCGCGCGCCATCCGCAGCGCCACCTCCGCCGACGCCAGCGCCGCCGCCTCCTCGTCCCGATGCTCCCGCGACAGCGCCACCAGCTTGCCGAACGCGTACCACCGGTCGCGCGCCTCGTTCAGCGGCGGCGCCATCGCCTCCGACGGCTCCAACCCCACCAATACCTCGGCGAAACCCACGTGGAAGTACGAGGTCAGCCGCTGGGGGTCGAGCCGGATCACGCCGGCCACGATCTCCCGCAGCCGCCGCGCCTCCTCGCCCCCCGCGCGGGCCGCCCGGACGATCGCATCGCCCAGCGCCCGGTCCAGCTTGGTCATCCACTGCATCGCCGCGAGCGTAACCCGCGCCGCGGTAGGTGACAACCGAGGCGCGGAAGGCGGCCCGGGACTACCGGATGTAGATGCCGAAGGCCAGGTCGATTCCGCCGCCCGCGACCCAGGCCGGCTCGGGCCACAACAGCTCCGCCAGCCCGTAGAGCGTGAAGTCGAAGTAGAACTCGTCCAGCGTCACGAAGAACCCGCCGCCGGCCCGCAGGCCGAACCCCTGCCGCGTCTCCCAACCCGCCGGTCCGACGGCCGGGTCCGGCACCTCCGCCTCCGCCCAGCGGTGGCTGTAGGTCGCGCCGAACATCCCGAACGGCACGAACTCGTCGCGGCTGCCCCACAGATCCTCGTGGAACCGCACCGTGAGGTCCGCGCCCACCGCACCCGCGTTCGCCAACTCCCCGCCCCAGGCGTGGGCGTACTTGAGCCCGAAGCCGAAATCGACCTCGTTGTCGTTCATGTAGAACCGCAACCCGAAGTCCGTCAGCGGCTCGGCCTGCGCCCACGGCGACAGGTACACGTACTGCTCCCCGAACTCCGCCGCGAGGATGAACGCGTCGCCCGCCGCCGGTCGCGTCCAGGCCAACGCCGCCAGCATCCACCACCCGACGACCCGGCGGCTCACGGGGCACCCCCGCCGCTGCAGCTCGGCGCGACCCAGACCGACTGCGTCTTCTCCACGTCCCCGCCCCGGGCCCGCACCGTGATCGATTGCTCGCCGCACTGCCCCGCCGGCGCCGTCACCAGCAGCCGCCAGTGATCCGCGCCCGCCGTCGTGTCCGGCAGCGCGATCGCCACCACCCCCGGCGGCGGCTCGGCCCACACGTCGATCGTGTCCGTGAACCCCGACGCCCGCTGGACGAAGACCGTCGCACCACCGGGCTGCCCCGCCGACGGGTAGACCGTCGACGACTGGATCCAGAAGTCCTCCGGCTCGGGCTCGTCGTAGTCGTCGTAGTCCTCCGGCGGGTCGAGGTCGAACCCGAAGGCCAGCGTGCACCACAACCCGCCCTGCGGGCGGTCGAGGTCCGTGAACAGGTACGAGGCCCACCCGATCGCCGGCCGCAACGTGAACCAGTCGCCCAGCTCGAACATCGCTCCGAACGACGCGTGCAGCCCCAACCCCCAGTCCCAGACCTCGAACGGCGACAGCCACCAGGTGCCGACCGGGTCGAGCCCGATCTCCACGTACTGGATCACGTCGCCCAGGTCCGGGATCCCGAACCCCGCCGAGAGCGTCAGCCCCGCGAGGTCGAACGTCCGGGCGTCCTCGCCCCAGCCCCCGAGCGTCCGCGCGTAGACGAACCCCGGCCGCAGGTACCAGACGAAGTCGCTCTCGTCCTCCTGGATCAACACCGCGACGGATCCGCCGAGCGCCAGACCGTCGCCCGGCACCGGGATCCCCGGCCCCAGCGAATGGAACGCCAGGTCGACGAACGCACGATCCTCGGTCCGCGCCGCCGCCGAACCGGTCGCCAGCAGGACCGCCGACCACACCAACACCATCCGTGCGGGAGGAGTCATCGCGGCCCGAGCATACGTGCGAACCGGCGGAAGGATCCAGCCCCCCGCACCGGCCGCCGAAACCCTCCGCCGGCGCGGTGTTTCCGCTCCGTCGGACCCGCTCCCTCGACCGACGTCGATGGGGTCGCTCTCGGCCCGGCATCGTGCTACCAATCCCGTCATGTGTCGTCCCGGCCTCCGCCCGGGCCTCGCCGCCCTGCTCGTGCTCGACAATCCGCCGGCCGATCTCC
>CAZMRP010000830.1:0-2568 GCA_964568275.1 uncultured Myxococcales bacterium | reverse complement strand
GCGGCGGAGCGGCGTCGCCCACGACGGGCGGCGGCGGCTGCGCCGGGTCGCCCGCGGCGACCGGCGGCAGCTGCGCGGCGTCGGCGGCCGGCGGTGTGAGCGGAGGCGGCAGCGGCGGCGGCTCCTGGGCCAGGGCCGTCGCACCGGCGAGCGCCAGCGTTGCCGCGAGGGTCGTGCCGAGAACGAGGGTGCGTCGCATGCGTGCTCCTCCCGCAGAAGTCGGACGTCGCGGAGAGTACCGCGCCCCGGTCGAGGGAGGCAATCGGGTTGCGGTCGACAGTGGGTTGCGGTCGACGCGACGGTCGGAGTGCCGGACCGCTCGGCGCGCGCAGGGCGAGCCTCCTCCGACGGGTGACGGGAAGGCCGCCGCGCGGTATGGTGCGGAGGAGGAGGGTCGGACGATGCGCTTCCGGAGTCGGCTGCTGCCGTTGGTCGGGTGGGCGCTCGCGGGGTGTCCGGCGCCCCGGTCCGAATCGTCGGTACAGCCCACCGGAATGCAGGAGACGCCGGCCGACTCGACGACCCTGATGGAGAGCGACTTCGACCAGCCGGGTGTCGTCTTCGGGTTGCTGCCCGACCGGTCGCTCGAAGAGCCGCCGCTCGCAAGGCCGCCGACGGAAACACCGCTGCAACAGCCGTTCGGGACGGACGGGGACGCCGACCCGGCGGCGTCCGTCCCGGAGCGCGCCGACTTCGGGAGGGGCCTGCCGCGCGATGCCGTGCAGCGGGTGATCCGGACGCAGGCGGCTCGGCTGCGGGCGTGTCACGACCGGTTGCTGCTCGGCGCGTCGGTCGAGACGGCCGGACGCGTGTCGGTCCGCTTCCACGTCGAGCCCTCCGGGATCGTGCGCCAGGTCGAGGTCGCCTCGGCGACGATCGGCGACCCGACGTTCCAGGAGTGCGTGCGCGACGTGGTGCGGGAGCTGCGCTTCCCGAGCGCCGACGCGCCGACGATCGTCGTCTACCCGTTCCGTTTCGAAGGTCCGACCGGCGGCGAGTAGCCCGCCGCGTCGTGGCGACCTCGCTCCGTCGAGTCAGACGACGACCTCCCGGCGGTTCGGCCAGGCCCAGGCGCCCAGGACGAGCGCGACGAGCGAGATCGGCATGGCGAGCAGGATCGAGGCCGGCAGCGGGTTGAGCGCCGGAGCGACCTCGAGAACCAGCGACGCGCCTCCGCCCAACAACATGCTCCACAGCGCGGCGCGCGCCGAGACGCGCCGCCAGAGCAGCCCGCCGAGCGTCGGCACGAACAGCCCCGAGACGAGGAAGGTGTAGGCCAGCATGATGCTCTCGAGCACCGTCGGCACCACCAGCGCCAGTCCCACCGACAGCACGCCGACCGTCGCCGACGTCCAACGGCTCACCCGCAGCACCTGCCGCTCGCTCGCCCGCGGACGGAAACGCTGGTAGAGGTCGTTGACGAAGTTGCCGGTCGACGCCAACAGGCAGCTGTCGGCCGTGGACATGATCGCCGAGAAGTACGCCGCCATCACCAGGCCGCCGATGCCCGTGGGCAGCACGTGTCCGATCAGCATCGGCAGGCCCCGCTCCGGCTCCACGCCGGGGAACTCCGCCCGCGCGTACATCCCCAGCAGCACGCCCAGGAACGCCATCAGCGGCCACTCGAGCAGGCCCGCCATGTACCAGGCCCGCCGGGCCGTCCTCTCGTCCCGCGTCGCGTAGATCCGCTGGTAGAGCGTCATGCCGACGAACCAGATCGGGACGATCGTGAACATCCACGTCACCACCGTCACCGCGTCGATGTTCGTGAGGTCGAAGTGTCCGGGAGGCAGCTTGTCCCGCAGCGTCGCGAGGTCGCCGATCTGGTACCAGGCGATCGGCAGCGCCACCCCGATCAGGCCCACGAGCAACACGATCCACTGGATCGTATCCGTGTAGATCACCGCCTGGATGCCGCCGAAGGAGGTGTACAGCACGACCACGGCCGCCATGATCAGGGTCGCGGTGGTCTGATCGATCCCGAAGGCCGCCGCGCACAGCACGGCACCCGCCAGGATCTGCGCGCCGACGAACGCCGCGTAGCCCACCGCCGAGACGACGGCGGCCACGAGTCGCGTCCGGTCGCCGTAGCGCTTCTCGAGGAAGTCGGGGAAGGACAGCAGCCGGAAGCGCTCTCCCGCCCGCTTGACCCGCGCCAGCAGCAGCACCGCCGCCGCCCACGCGCCGACCAGTCCCGTGAACAGCAGCCACGAGCCGGACAGGCCGTGCGCGAAGCCGAGCCCTCCCAGCCCGATCGAGAACCCGCCCCCCACGTCGGTCGCCACCACCGAGAACCCGATGTGGCCCCAGCCCATCTTCCGGTCGCCGACGAAGTACTCTTCGACGCGCTCCTGCCGGCGCAGGAAGTGCACGCCGATTCCCAGCAGCACGGCCGTGTAGCCGATGATGATCGCGTAGTCGATCCAGTGCATCGCTCACCCCCGGGAACGGACCCGGACCCTCTCCACGGAGGGGCTGGTGTACGCCGCGAGCAGCGCCCCGTAGTCGGGACGGAACGCCAGCACGGCGCCGACCCGGTGTGCCCCCGACGCCAGCCGCACCAGCAGG
>CAZMRP010000829.1:0-2572 GCA_964568275.1 uncultured Myxococcales bacterium | reverse complement strand
CCCTGCTCGCCGTCGCCGCGGTCCTGCTCTGGAGCGGCCGGGCGACCGCGTGGAAGGGCCTCCGGCCCGTGTCGGGCCTGCTGGCGACGGTGGCGGTGGCGGCGCCGCTGTGCGTGCCGGCGCTGGCGCTCCACGGGCCGGACGCGCTGCAGGGCTTCCTGCGGCCCGACGTCGCCGAAGAAAGCCCCGTGGCCGACGAGCAGCTCGAGCCGGTCGGCAAGCGCAAGCCGGACGACCGGATGGGATTCGACGCCGGCCTCGAGGCGCTGGCCTGGGGCGCCTTCCCCTGGAGCGCCCTGTTCCCCGCGGCGCTGGTCGGCCTGGCGCTGCGCCGCCGCCGCGCCGATGGAGCGTCGCCGCCGACAACCGGCGCGGACGACGACGCCGTCACGGAACAGGCGGAGCGGCGAGGGCGCGACTTCGAGTTCGGCGTGCTGGCCTGGGGCGTGGCGGCGTGGGGCACCACGGCGCTGCTCGGCGATCGCTTCCACCACGACCCGTTCGGCGCGCTGCTGCCGCTGGCGGTGCTGGTCGGGTTGTACCTGGGTCGCAAGCTCGAGGGCGAGTGGTCCGCGGTCGACGCCGCGCTGCTCGTCGCCGGGGCGGGACTGCTGCTCGCGTTCCACCGCGACGTGGCGGGCGGCCCGCGGCTGGCGCAGTTGGCCGCCTACTTCTCGACGGACCACCTGCTGTCGTTGCAGCCGCCGGCCTGGGTCGCACGGGTGGCGCTGCTCGGCGTCGGCGCCGCCGTCGGCCTGGCGCTCGTCCGGCGCCGCTGGCGCTGGTGGATGGCCGCCGCGGCCCTCGCCGCGGCGCTGGTCTGGACCCTCGGCGTGCTGCACGTCGTCGTGCCGCCCGTGATGTAGACCACCGTCTCACCGCGCGAGGACGGCCCAGGCCACGAACCCCAGGAAGCCGAGCGTGATCGCCAGCGCCACGGCGAACAGGATGCGCTTGTTCCGCTGGACGGTGTCCCGGGGCAGCGCGCCGCGCTGCAACGCCTCCTCGGCCAGCGCGACGATCCGGTCGAGCGACGCGCGGGCCCGCTCGCCCCGCCGCGGGTCGTCGGCCAGCGGACGGTAGCGCGCCGCGGCCAGGTCGAGCGCCCCGGCCTGGGCGCACCGCTCGAGGAACAACGCGTGGCGGGCCGCCTCGTCCCACCCGGCAAGCACGTGGTCCCAGGCCGCGGCAAGCTCGCCGGACAGCGCCGTCGATTCGACGAACCGCTCGTGGAACCGACGCGCCAGACCGCAGCGCACGCACGCCTCGGCCCCGGCAAGCTCCGCGCCGCACCGCGGACACCGGTCCGCGGGAGGCACGGAACCGGCGTCCTGAGCATCCGTTCCGGGGTCTTTGTCCACCGGTTTCCCACCATTACCCACGTGTAGCATCCCCTTGAATCAACAAAAAGAACTTGACCTCGCTCCTCGCCGAAGCGTACCTTCTGTCCACACCGTGGCCCCCGGTGGATCTTTGTGGGCCTGATGGGATCGCGGCATCATGTTCCACGGCCAGGTACGCACGAGTGTCGACCATAAGGGCCGTGCGAGCGTTCCGTCAAACTTCCGGGCAGAGCTGACCGACGCGGCGGACCGCGGGTTCGCGCTCGCGATGTCGCTCGACCCGTGCCTCGTGGCGTACCCGGCGGCGCGGTGGCGCGAGTTCGGTGAACGGCTGGCCGGCTCCGCGGCGGAGCACGATCCGACGGCGCGCGCGGCGCGGCGCTGGTACCTCGGCGGCGCCTTCGCGCTGACGCTGGACGGGCACGGCCGGGTGCTGGTGCCGCCGGCGTTGCGCGAGTGGGCGGGCGTCGGCAAGGAAGTGATCTGGGTCGGGGTGGGGGACCACCTCGAGGTTTGGGACCCGGCGCGGTTCGCCGAGGTCCAGCGTCGGGTGCTCGACGACCCGGCGGCGGTGGCGAAGGCGTTGGCGGACAAGGGCCTGTAGCCGCGGCGGCGGGCCTGGGAACGGGTTGAGGGCGGGGGCGTGGCGATTCCGGCCGAACACATCCCGGTCATGCTCGATCGGGTGCTGGCGCATCTCGAGCCGCGACCCGGGCGGACGAGCGCGGGAGAGCCGCGGGTGTACGTCGACGCGACGACGGGGCTCGGCGGCCACGCCGAGGCGATCCTGGTCCAGTCCGCCCCCGACGGCCGGCTGCTCGGGCTCGACCGCGACCCCGCCGCGCTGGCGGCGGCCGGCGCGCGGCTGGCGAAGTTCGGCGACCGGTGCCGGCTGGTGCACGGCGACTTCGAGGACCTCCCGGCGGTGCTGGAGCGCGAGGGGGTGACGGCGATCGACGGCCTGCTCGCGGACCTCGGCCTGTCCTCGGCGCAGCTCGCCGACGCCGACCGCGGCTTCTCGCTCCAGCTCAACGGACCGCTCGACATGCGCATGGACCCCACCCGGCCCGGCACCGCCGGCGATCTGCTCGACCAGCTCGGCGAGGAGCGGCTGGCCGAGTCGCTGGCGCGGCTGGGGGGCGAGCGCTACGGGCTGCGCGTGGCCCGCGTGCTGCTGCGGCGCCGGCGCGAGGGCCGCCTGCGCACGACGATCGACCTGCGCGAGGCGG
>CAZMRP010000828.1:0-2573 GCA_964568275.1 uncultured Myxococcales bacterium | reverse complement strand
GGTAGGGACGGTCGGTCGAGCCGCTCAGCACGGTCTGGTCGGAGGCCGGGCGCGCCAGGGCCTCCGCCGTCGCGATGGGCCACGTCGACACGGCGCTCACGCCCGCGTCCGCGTCGTCGATGGCAGCGTCGCCGTCGCCGTCCGGAAGCGCCTCGCTGCCGTCCGTGGGCGACTCGGCGTCCGGGCCGATTTCGTCGGCGTCGCTGTCGCCGTCCGGAACCACCTCCCCTCCGTCCGTGGGCGGTTCGACGTCCGGGCCGACCTCGGCGTCGCGAGGCGTACTCCCGGCGTCTTCGATCCCACCGTCTGCCGGCGGCAGGGTCGCGCCCCCGTCGTCGCCGCAGGCACAGAGACCGAGCACCAGCGCGACGAAGGCGAAGCTCGGTCCGCGTCTGTGCCGGTCCTCGTCGCGTTCCGACCGACGTCGACGCCGCATCCTTCCCGACGACGGGACGGCGCGCCCCGAACGGCGCAGGCTGCGAACTCGGGCATCGCTCGCAAGAGGCCGCGAATCGTCGTGCATGGGATCGATCTTCCGCAGCGACGGCTCGAAGTCAAGGCGCGGGCCGAGAGCGTCGGCGCCGCAGAAGACCGGCCGGAGAAGATCGGAGAAGATCGGCTTGACGAACCGCGCGGCGCGGGACGACCCTCCTCCCGAGCGTCGCCGGGGCGGGACGCCGCCGGCGGGCGGATGCTAGGCGGCGGGGTCGAGGACGCGGCCGACGAGCGCATTTGACGCCGGACGCACGACGCGTCAAGCTGATTCCGGCGGCGACCTGCAACTGTCGCTCGAGGGAGGGACCGATGGCACGATGGCTGGGGCTCGGGCTCGTGTGCGTACTGGGCGCGTCGGCCGGCTGCGGCGACGACGGCGGTACGACCGACGTCGCCGACGGCGGCGATGTGGACGACGGAGCCGGAGACGTCCCCGTCGACGTGCCGGCCGACATCCCGAGCGATGTTCCGATCGACGTACCGGTTGACGTGCCGGAGGACGTGCCGGCCGACGTGCCCACCGACGTGCCGGCCGACGTGGCGGAGGACGTACCGGAGGACGAGGGCGGCGACTCGGTGGCGGACGACGGCGGTCCGACGCCCGTCGTCGTCCAGGTGGCAGCGGGTGGGACGCACACCTGCGCGCGCTACGACGACGGAGCCGTCTACTGCTGGGGGGACGAGGCCGTCCTGGCGGGCGGCGGTGCGACCGGCGCGACGCCGGTGCTCATCGCGGGGGTCGATGCGACGCAGCTCACCTGCGGCGGCCAGTTCACCTGCGCGCTGTCGCGCGGGGGCGAAGCGAGCTGCTGGGGCGACATCCAGTTCGGCACGACGCTGGCCGTGCCGACGGCGATCGCGGGGTTCCCGGCGGGCACGGCGCTGGTGGAGATCGATGGCGGACAGAACCACGCCTGCGCTCGTGGGACGGCCGGACCGGTGTACTGCTGGGGCGCGAACCACCACGGGCACCTCGGCGACACGACGACGACGCCGAGCGACGCGGCGGTGGTGGTGAGCGGCGTGGCGGACGCGATCTCGGTGGGGATGGGGCAGCAGCACAGCTGCGCGGCGGCGGGAATCCGGGCGTACTGCTGGGGCTGGTCGCATGCCGGCCAGGTGGGAGTGACGACGGAGACGAACCCGACGCCCCTCGCGCTGCCGCTGTTCGGCGACGCGGGGCCGCACGAGGTCGACGGCGGCGATGCCCACACCTGCGCGCGCGTGGGGACGGTCGCGGCCTGCTGGGGCCTCGACGCCGGCGGGCGCATGGGGAACGGCGCCGGGTCCGGCGGGCAACAGCTGACGCCGGCCTTCGTCGCCGGCCTGACCGACGTGGCGCAACTCGCGGCGGGGGGCGACGTGACCTGCGTCCGCCTGACCGACGGCTCGGTGCGCTGCTGGGGCGTCAACAGCTGGGGCAGCGCGGGCGGCACCACCGACCCGGTGACGACGCCGACCGCGGTCGCCGGCCTGCCCTCCGCCGCCATCGACCTGTCGGTCGGGCCGGAGCACACCTGCGTCGTGCTCGACGACCACTCGGTCTGGTGCTGGGGCTCCAACTGGAACGGGATGCTCGGCGACCCCACGCTGCCCATCGACATCGGCTCGACGTCGCGCACCCCGGTGCGGGTCGTCGGACTTCCGTAACACCGCGAGGCCCGCGCCCGGCCGCCGGCACCCCGGGAATGCAGCGTGACGCGACGGGTGCGGACGGCAGGGAACACCCTGCGGACCGTGGTCGGAAGTGGACGACGATGGCGCTACTCGACGGCCGGCATGCCGCGGGTGGCGAGGCCGCCGGCCTCCGTGGGCGACAGGAACGCGGACGAGGCGGCATCGATCCGGACCTCCGCGCCGTTCAGGCGGATGCGACCGGCGGCGGCGCCGCCGCCGCCGGTGTCGGTCTGGGAACCGACGGCGTCGAGCCCCTGTCGGCCCGCGGGCAGGTCGCCGGCACCGCCGTCGCCGCCGTCCGTGCCGTAGCGCTCGGAGGGTCCGCCGCCGGCGGGCGTCGGGGTCAGCGTGCCGTTCTCGCCGGCCGTGCCGGGCATGTCGTAGTCGCCGGCTCCCGAGCC
>CAZMRP010000827.1:0-2584 GCA_964568275.1 uncultured Myxococcales bacterium | reverse complement strand
GACCGCCTGCTCGCCCAGCTGCGGGGCTGGTCCCGCCCGCTCGGGGCACGCGTCGAACCCGACGGGCGCGTGCTGCCGCGGGACGACGAACCGCGGGGCCCGCTGGCGCCGCGCCTCCGGGGCTGGCTGCGCGCGAGCGCCGCGCCCTGACCGCAGTTCTCACCAACTTCGTCGCGAGGTCGTCGAGGCACGCGCAGATTCGGGTCGCACGGACCGGAGGCCGACGCGGGCGTACTTGCGGTACGTCGAGGAGGCCGAAGGGAGTACGACCCGAAGATGCGCGTGGATCGGCGACCGCAGCAGAAGGCTGGTGAGAAATGCGGTCAGCGACCGAGCTCGTACGGGTAGGCCAACGACAGGACGGCGGGGTCGGCGAACGTCGGGAACGTCGCCGCGCGGAGCCGCTCCGCGATGCACTCGGCCGGCTCGCCCTGCACGTCGCCGGAAACCTCGGCCGCGGTCACCCGACCGCCCGCGCCCTCCACGGTCAGCAGCACCCGGGCCGTGCCCGTCTGGCCGGGCGCGCAGCTCCGGACGTCGCGCCGCAGGGCCGTCAGCGCCCGGCCCAGCGCCGCACGGTCGATCCCCGCGGGCAGCGTGTCGAGCGTCACGGGAGCGAGGTCGGGGCAGCCGTCCTCGTCCTTGTAGCCGTTCGCCGTCTCCGGCTCGTTCGCGCAGGCGTCGTCGGCGTCGGGAATCGTGTCGCCGTCGTTGTCCGGGTCCGGACAGCCGTCCTCGTCCTCGAACCCGTCCAGGTCCTCGAGCGAATCCGGGCAGGTGTCGGTCTCGTCCGGCACCTGGTCGCCGTCGTTGTCCGGGTCCGGACAGCCGTCCTCGTCCTCGAACCCGTCCAGGTCCTCCGCCTCGTCCGGACAACCGTCCGACTCGTCCGGGATCGTGTCGCCGTCGTTGTCCGGGTCCGGACAACCGTCCTCGTCCTCGTAGTCGTCCCAGTCCTCGGCCTCGTCGGGACACTCGTCGTCGAAGTCGCTGATCGTGTCCTCGTCGTTGTCCCAGTCCGAGCAGCCGTCGTCGTCCTCGAACCCGTCCAGGTCCTCCTGGGCCCGCTCGCCCTCGAGACACGTGTCCTCGCGGTCGTAGATCGTGTCCTCATCGACGTCGCGGTTCAGCGGCGCGTAGACGAAGCTGAGCAGGACGCGGAACTCGGGCGTGCCGGGCTTGTCCCCGATGCCGAAGCCGCCGCCGGCCAGCACGGTCAGGTCGCGGTTCTGGTCGAAGGTGTAGCCCGCGCCGAAGCGCAACTCCTGGGACAGCGCCGAGGTCCCGGCGACGTTGTACAGGCCGGTGTACTCCGCGAGAATGCGCAGCCGCTGGTCGAGCAGCTTGGCGGCGGCCCCGGCGCCCCACGTGAGCTGGTGCGACAACTCGTAGTCCGCGAAGACCGAATGCTTGCGAAGCCGGGCGCCGAAGTTGGCGGCGGCGGAGAAGAAGCCGAGGTCGTAGTCCGCGATCAGGATCGGGTCGAACACGACGTTGGCGTCGCCGGCGAAGTTGTCCGAGTCGCCCGTCGGCATGGCCAGCACGAGCGCGGCGGCGAGCCCGAAACCGCGGCCGACGGTCCCCCGCGGGCCGTGCCCCAGGATCCGCGCCTGGATGTCCAGCCGCAGGTCGCGCACCGCCGTCGTCGCCAACGTCGGCCGCTCGGGGTCCGTCGGCTGCGCCCCCACACCGTCCTGCGCCAACACCACCGGCAGGCCCAGGCCGATCTGCACGTAGTTGAACAACCCCAGCGACCAGAGGAAGTCCGCCGCGACCTGGTACTGGATCGCGTCGTAGTTCCGCGGCACCCGGGTGCCCGTGCCGTCGTCCTCCAGCAGCGTGAGCAGGAACGGCTTGTGCTGGTAGTTGAGGAACAGCGAGAAACCGACCATCTGGTGCGGCTCGATCTCCGCGCCGCGCACGTCGCCGAGATACTGCACCACCCCCGCCGCGGGACGGTAGTGCTGCAGGTCGAGCGACGTATCCGTGCCCTGGGCCGCCGCCGCCGCCGGCACGCTGCAGATCGCCAACAATGCCAAAACTGAACGCTTCATGTTCCCTCCCGGATCCCCCAGTCGGTTCCGGCAGCCGCAGGCCGCCGCACGGGACGCCGGGACCATAGCAGAACTGACCGGCCGCCCCAAGAGGCGAACCCGCGACGGACACACCGGCACGGTGCGATAGCGCACGACGCCGACCGGCTCAGGGGGATTGCAGCTGGCGCAACAGCTGTCGCGGCACCACGGTCTTCCGTTCGCCGGCCCGCAGCCGCACGATGCTCAGCGACTGCCGCCCGGCCGCCTCGAACCGCAACTCGTGCGCACCCGCCGGCAGCTCGACCCGCAACGGCGCGCTGCCGCGACGGACCCCGTCCACGAACACCACGAGCTCCACCGAAACCCCCTCGGGCCGCGGCACCACCAGCACCGCGGGACCGTGGCGCGGGACCCCGGCGTCCCGCGACGCCGCCCCGCGTCGGTCCGGGAGCACCGCGGCGTCGACCGACCCGTCCGGGCGGCCGGCCGGCTCCGGAGCCGGACCGCTCGCCTCCGGCGTCGCCACCTCGATCGCCGCCGACGCCTCC
>CAZMRP010000826.1:0-2585 GCA_964568275.1 uncultured Myxococcales bacterium | reverse complement strand
CGCTAGGCCGTCAGCCCCCCGCCAGCAGCGCCGCGCCCAACGCCCCCACGAGCTGCGGTTCCGGCGCCGGCCGGACCGGCTGCCCCGCGCGCGCCGCGATCGCCTCGAGCAGCGTACCGCCGCGCGCCACGCCGCCGGTGGCGATGATCGGCCCGTCGGGCCGCACCTGGGCCAGCAACGCCGCCAGCCGCTCGGCCAGCGATTCCACCAGTCCCCGGACCACCTCCGGCACCGGCACGCCGTCGGCCAGCAGCCCCACGATCTCGGTCTCGGCGAACACGGCGCAGGTCGACGAGATCCGCGCCGGCCGCCCGGCCGCGCGCACCGTCGGCTCGAGGTCCGCCCAGTCGAGGTGCAGGCGGGCCAGGGCGTTCTCGAGGAACCGGCCGGTGCCCGCGGCGCAGCGGTCGTTCATCGCGAACTCCGCCGCGCGGCCCCCCGGGCCGAGCCGGATCGCCTTGGCGTCCTGGCCGCCCACGTCGAGCACGAAGCGGGCGTCCGGAACGACCCAGGCCGCGCCGAAGGCGTGCGCCGCGATCTCGGTCAGCCGGTGCGTCGCCTCCGGCACCCGCCGCCGCCCGTAGCCGGTGGCGCCCAGCGGCGGCCGCAGGTCCGGGCCGACCGCCCCGAGCAGCTCGGCCAGCACCCGCCGCGTCTGCTCGTCGACCCGCGGCTCCGCCGGTTCGATGCGCGCAGCGACGATCCGCCCGTCGCCGTCCACCAGCACCGCCTTCCAGGTGGTGGACCCCGCGTCGACCCCGACGCGCCAACCGCCGCTCACGGCCGACCGCCTTCCCCCGCCAGTCCCTCGAGGAACGCCTCGAGCCGGTTGGCCGCCGACTCCCACGCCACGTCCCGCGGGTCCGAGTGGTCCGCCTCGACCACCACGCCGGGCAGCCCGTGCTCCCGCGTCAGCCGCTCGCGCAGCCCGTGCTGCCCCAGCGAGTACGGCTTGCACGAGCGGTCGGCGTGGAACAGCACGCCGTCGGCCCGGAATCGCCGGGCCATCGCCGCCAGGTCGCGGGCGCGGGTGGCCAGGTCGCGGTTGAGCAGCACCGAGAGGTACGTGCGGGCGATGGCCTGGAACGGGTCGCCCGGCTGCATCAGGTCGGCGCAGTCGGACCAGGCGTGGGTGTAGGTCGTGGCGACGAAGTTCGCGCCGAACCGCGCCAGCAGCTCGGACAGCCGCCGCAACTCGGACCACATCGGCAGGTTGTCCCACAACAGACGGATCCGCTCGTCGACCAGCCCCGCCGTTCCGCGCTCCGCCCGTCCGCGCAGCTCCACCAGCAACGCGCGGTAGAAGCGGATCGCCGCCGGCGTGCCCCGCAGGATCACCATCGGCCCCATGTACAGGAACGACTCCAGCCCGAACCAGGGCGCCGGTCGCCGTCGTCCCTGCTCCAGGCACTCGCCCCACAACGCCGCGGCCTCCTGGGACATCCCCAACGTCTTCTCCAGGGCCGCCAGCCGCAACGGGCGTCGCGCCACACGCTCGGCGGTCTCCGCCAACGCCTCGACCTGTCGCCGGACGTAGGGCAGGTAGTGCGACCGCTCGCCCCCCTGCAGGAACGGCGTGTCGACCACCACCAGCGGCACGTGCAGCTCGTGCGCCAGCGCCCGGTACCACCCGGCCACCGTCTGGCAGATGTTGGTGCAGCAGACCAGCAGGTCGGGCCGCGGTACGCGACCGACCGGGGTCTTCCCCGAGAACAGCGTGCCGAGGTCGGTGCGGGCGTAGCTGCACAGGCTGCGCGAATACCCCTCGCGCTCCGCCGCTTCGCAGGCCGCCTGGGCCGTGTGCCGCGCGCCGCAGATCGCCGCGTGGTTCTCCGGGTAGACCACGTAGTACCCGAGCGGCCGCAGCACCTCGACCGGCGCGCCGCTGGTGATCCAGGCCACCGGCCGCGCGCCGTCCGCGGTCCGCCCCTCGAGGTAGTACTGCTCCATCAGCCCGCGCAGGCCGACCGAGGCCCGCAGCGGCGGTCCGAACGGCGGGTCGGGACGCTTGCGCGCCAGCTTCGCCAGCCGCCGGCGGGACTGCACCGCCAGCACCGCGGGGCCCGCCACGCCCGCTTCCAGCAGGTGCCGGACCCGGCGCCACGCGCTCACCGTCCACCTCCCGGGCCGCGGACCGACTCGGAGAAAGCCTCCAGCCGCGTCAGCGTCGCCGCGGGCAGCGCGGCCTCGAGGTCGGTTTCCAGGACCGCCGACGGGACGCCCGCCTTCCGCAGCGCCGCGCGCAGCACCGGCAGGTCGAACAGCTCGGGCTCGCAGCGCGCCACGACCACGAACAGCGCGCCGCGCACCGCGGCCCGGCGCGCCCGCTCGACGACCCAGGCGACGCGTGCGTCGAGGTCCGCGGTGCGGGTCGAGCAGGGTCCGAGCGCCTCGTAGCGGCGGGCCAGGTCCTCCATCGGCTCTCCCGTGGCCGGCGGCAGTCGCTCCGGCAGCCGCCGGCCCAGCGCCGCGGTGTCGTCCACGGCGACGCGCAGCCCGGCCCGGTCCAGCTCCTCGAGCAGCCCGGGCGGCTCGTGCACGATCCCCGACAGCAGGATCGGTACGCGGGGGCGCAGCCGCCCCAG
>CAZMRP010000825.1:0-2585 GCA_964568275.1 uncultured Myxococcales bacterium | reverse complement strand
CGCCGTCGTGGCCGCCGCCTGCGGCCCGACC
The DNA here is from genome assembly GCA_964568275.1 of uncultured Myxococcales bacterium. GTDB lineage: Bacteria > Myxococcota_A > Polyangia > DRWM01 > JAAZOP01 > JAAZOP01. Next base: position 2,554 of record CAZMRP010000825.1, on the reverse strand, counting down.
GGGTCGTCGACTTCCGGCACCGCGACGCCGGCGCCCGCCGGTCCCGCGATGGTCGCGCCGCCGCGCATGTGGCTCGCCGGCGCCGGCCTCGAGGACGGCACGGTCGTGCTCGAAGGGCCGACCCCGGCGCCGGGAACCGTCGTCGAGGTCCTCGATGCGGTGGGCCCGGTCGGCGAGGCGGAAATCTCGGCCGAGCCGCCGTCCGAGTGCGACGGCTGTCCGCCGGAGCGGTTCCTGGCGCGGACGGTCGGCGAGGCTCGGCCGTTCGAGGGCTCGGCGCTGGCGCTCCATCCCTCCACCGGCGGCCTGGCGCGCGTCGTCTGGGCCGAGTACCCGTCCCTCGTCACGCTCGGCGAGGACGCCGTGACGTGGGCCGAGGTCGACGCCGACGGCGACCGCGCCGTCGACCTCGAGCTCGTGGTCTGGTGCGGCTCGTTCGTGCCGTCGGGCTGCGACGGCCGGGTCTGCGAGCGGGTCTGCCGGGGCGCCCGCCCCGCCGCCGGCGGGGAGCCCGCGGACGTCGTGTGCGAGGGCTTCATCCCGGACGTCGAGGACTGCCTGCCCGAGGGCGAGGACTGTGTGCTCGTCGAGGGCGGGTGTCCGGACTGCGGAACCGACTGCCGGGACATCGCGCTGACCGCGCCGCAGGCCGAGCGGTGGGCGACCTACGAGTCCGAAGGGGTGCGGATGGAGTTCGACCTCGAGGACGTCCGGGCGATCTGCCGCGAATCCGACGAGGCCGAGGTGCTGTCGTGGGTCGAGGCGCACGCGAGCCGCGCCCCACGTCTCGACCTGCGGGCGGGGGAGCGCGAGATCGCCGGCCAGCGCGTGGCGTTCGTGGTGGCCGCGCTGCTCGAGCGGGGCCGGGCGCGGGTGGTCGACCCCGGCAGCGGCGAGCCGGTGGAGCGGCTGGTGCAGATGGAGTGGTTCTGGATGGGCTGCGGCGGACGGTGCCGGCAGGCGGGCCGCGAGTGGCGGCTGCGGGTGCCGGGCGAGGTGTTCTTCAAGACCACCGACCTGTTCGGCGACTGAGCGCGCCTGCTGGGGCGCCGCGTCGCCATTGTCGTTTCCGCGCCACACATCGGGAGGCCGGGACCGGGGCCGCTTTCCTGCATGATGCCGTGCTGCGGAGGCGCGGATGGTCCGCGGCCCGGCGCTTGCATCGTCCGCCGGCATGCTGGCTCGACTGCGCGACCGGTTGTGCCGCTATCCCGCGTGGGGCGCGCGACATCCGTGGCGGGTGATGCTGGCCCTCGCCCTGCTGTGCGGGGCCTCGCTGTTCGCCGCCCGCGACCTGCGGATCGTCGCCGACCTGGCGGCCGTGCTGCCGGAGGACTCGCCGAGCGTGCGCAACCTGCGGCTGGCCGCCGAGCGGGTCGGGTCGACGGAGGCGCTGTACATCACCGCCCAGTCGCCCGACCGCCGGGCCAACCGGCGGTTCCTGGCCGAGGTGGCCGCGGCGGTGGCGACGTGGCCCGAGCGGCCCGAGGTCTTCTTCCGGCTGGACGTGGGCTACTTCCGCGACCGGGCGCTGTACTACGCCGCACCGGAGGACCTCGCCGCGGTGCGCGACGGCCTCGACCGGCGCGTGCGCTGGGAGAAGGTCCACTCCAACCCGGCGTTCATCGACCTCGAGGAGGACCCCGCGCCGGAGATCCTGCCGCCGGGGCTGGTCGACAGGTACCGCGCGAAGCTGGGCGACGACTTCGGCGACCCGGACGAGTGGTTCGGCGCGGTGGAGGCCGACTCGAACTCGAGCGCGGGCGGCCCGCTGGAGGCGGACGGTGCCGCGCCGGCGGTCGCCATGTCGGCCGAGGCGCGTGCGCCGGCGGACGACGGGTTCCTGTACCTGGAGACCGACGTGGCGTCCGCGCATCCCGGCGCCGCGCCGGAGATCGCGACCGTGTTGCTGGTGCGGTTCCGCGGCTCGGCCGTGGACCTCGACCTGGCGCGCGAGGTCGTGGGCCGCGCGGACTGCCTGCTCGGCAGCCGTCCGGCGGCGGAGTGCACGGGGATGGCACTGGGGCGGCCGGAGGCGCTGCGGCCGTCGGCGTTCCATCCCGGCATGCGTGCGGAGACCGGCGGCGCATTCCGCTCGCGCGTCGTGGAGGCCGCGGCGATCGGCGGGGACGTCCGGACGGCGACCCTGGTCGCCGCGGCGGCGATGGTGCTGCTGCTGCTGCTGGCGTTCCGGCAGCTGCGGGCGCTGGTCTACGTCCTGCTGCCGCTGGCCGCGGGGATGATCGTCTGCCTGGGCGTCGCCGCCCTGCTGCTCGGCCGGCTCAACGTGCTGACCGCCTTCATCTTCGCCGTGCTGATGGGCCTCGGGATCGACTTCGGCATCCACCTCGGCCGGCGCTACCGCGAGGAGCGCGGAGCGGGACGGCCGCACGTGGAGGCGCTCGAACGGACGTTCCGGGGCACCGGCGGGGCGGCGCTGGCGGCGCTGCTGACCACCGCGGTCGCCTTCGCGACGCTGATCCCCTCGGCGTTCCGGGCGTTCTCGGAGTTCGGCCTGCTGTGCCTGGTCGGCCTCCCGGTGTCGATGATTGTC
>CAZMRP010000824.1:0-2585 GCA_964568275.1 uncultured Myxococcales bacterium | reverse complement strand
TCCCCTTGGCGTGCAGGCCGCCCTGCTCGAGCACCTTGGCGGCCTTGCCGGAACCAAGGTAGTGGCCGCCCTTGAACGGGTGCAGCGAACGGTCGCGGCCGTCCTGCGAGGTCACGAAGCGGTACAGCGTCGGCAGCGTGAAGCCGGTGATGCCCATCGCCTCCCGCGCCCGCTCCTCGGGGAAGATCTCGCGCTGACGGGCCGCCGGCAGCAGGTCGAACAGCTCGGCGCTGGCCACGTAGTAGACCCACAGCTCGATCCCCTGCTTGCGCAGCTCGGGCAGCACGCCGTTCACGAACTCGATCGCCACCTCGCTGCCCTGCAGCACCAGCGTGCCCCGCGCCTTGCCCTTCGGCGTGACCAGCGCGTAGAGCCCCTCGATCGCCGCCGTGGCCGGGGCGAGCCCGAGTCCCGCGCGATCCGGCACCGTCTCGTTGGGCCGCGTGACGAACGGCGAGATCAGCGCCGGACGGTGGTGCAGGGCCGCGATCACCAGCGGCCACGCCTCGTTGGCCTCCCAGGGCGTGAGCGTGATCACCGTGCCGCGCGGGAAGTTCTCGGACAGCAGCTGCAACGCCTGCGGGTCGGCGTGCGTCGGGCCGTCCTCGCCGGTCTTGACCCCCGCGTGCGCGTTGATCATCACGAACGGCTTGTACGGTTCGCCCGTCAGCTCCTGCCGCATCTGCTGACCGATCGCGTGCAGCCGCGCCGCCACGTGCTCCAGCGCCGCGATGAACGCGCCGTAGGACGAGGTCGCGCCGACGTGGTGGCCGAAGGCCCCGACCCCCGCCATCATCGCGCCCATCGCGTCCTCGCAGATCCCGCCCATCGCCACCATCCGGGACTTGGGGTTGGAGACCGCGTTGTAGAACCCCTGGGGGAAATCCGCCCCGAGGTTCGAGATCGACGTCGAGCCGAACAGGTCGGCGGCGCTGCCGAGGAACGCCCCGTTCGTCACCTTGTTCAGCCGCCGGAACACGTCCGCGACCGCGCCGCGCAGCGTCGTCGACTTGCCCGGCGCCAGCACCAGGTCCGCCGGCGGCGCGTCCGGCTGCACCTGCTTCGCGTCGTAGGCCTTCTCGAGCTGCGGCGCCTCGGCCCGCGGCGTGCGCTTCGCCGCCGCGAGCCTGCTCTTCGAGCCCGCCAGCCGCTCCGCCGCGAACTTCGCCAGCTGCGGCTCCTGCTCCAGCGTCTTGCGGATCACGCCGAGCATCTCCCAGAAAGCGTTCTCGAGCGACTCGTGGTCGTCGGCCTCCTGGCACGTCGGGTGCGGGAACGGCACGCCGAACTCCTTCGCGAACTCGTCCAGCGTCGCGTAGAACTCCGGCGAGCAGAACTTGTGCCCCGCGCCGTGCGACTTGCGGCCCACGATGCCGTAGTTGAACCCCTTGACCGTCCGGTAGACGATCGCCGTCGGCTGGTCGGACAGCCGCGAGGCCGCGAGCGCCTGCGCCGCGAGCACCTGCCGGTGGTCCCGGCCGTCCGGCACGAACAGCACGTTCCAGTCGTGCACCGCGGCGAACGTCAGCGGGTTCCACTGCACGTACTCGCCGGGCTTGTCGCCCTCGGCGCACACCCGATCGGAGTCGATCGACGACTGGTTCCAGTCGACGTGCATCACGACGTTGGAGAGCTGCGCCGAGGCCGCCGCGGCGAAGGCCTCGGAAACCCGCCCCGGCGTCATCCCGCCCTCGCCGTCCACGACGTGGAACCGCGGCGCGCACTTCGCGAACCAGTCCATCGCCCCGAGCGCCAGGCCGAACCCCGACGCGATCCCGACGCCCGAGGCGCCCGTGGCCACCGCGACGAACGGCGTGGCCGGCGTCGGGTGCCCGTCGAGCGCCTTCGCCTCGAACTGCCGGAACATCGGCGTGGACTGCGTCGGGTTGCGGCGGAACCCCAGCAGGTCCTCGAGCCGCAGCCGGAACTTCGTCTCCTTCGGCAGCAGCTTCGCGTCGCCGATGCGCGCCAGCTCGTCGCGCAACGCCCACATCGCGTACAACCCCATCGCCTTGTGACCCGCGGCGTACACCAGCTGGTCGGCGTCCTCCGCCAGCGGGTTGCCGACGTCGTAGTCCATTCCGCCGAAGACCAGCCCCTCGACGAACGTTCCCGAGGAAATGCTGCCGCCCGGATGGCCGGAGAGCGGCACGTAGTTGTAGAGGATCGAGCACAGCGTGCGGTAGACGACGTCGATGCGACGGAACCCCTCGAGCACCTTGTCGTCCGCGGCATCGGAGCCGACCTCCTTGAGCACGTCGGCGACGTTGATCAGCCGGCCCCGGGCCGGCATCCGCGGCAGCTCCATCGTGGCGCGCGCCCCGCGCAGCTTCTCGAGATCCATCGTCGGTCCTCCCTTTCGTCAGCGGGCCGGGGTTCTCCCGGCCGCGACCGATGCAAAGTCGAAAGCGGAGGCGATGTCAACCCCGCGGCGAGCGCGGCGGCGAGGCGCGCGAGCGCACGCTCGCCCGTCCCCCGGCCCGGCAGCCGCGGTCGGTCGCGTCACGACTCTACTCGAGGACGAGACGGACTGCCTCCGCGCCGCCCGCGACGCCGGGGGCGCCCGAGGCACCGGGCGAGAAGCC
>CAZMRP010000823.1:0-2588 GCA_964568275.1 uncultured Myxococcales bacterium | reverse complement strand
CCTACGGCGGCAAGGTCCTCGTCGTGATCGATCAGTTCGAGCAATGGCTGTTCTCCCGCCATCGGGACGAGAACGAGGAGTTGATCCGCGCGCTGCGGCAGTGCGACGGGACGCATTTGCAGTGCATCGTTGCCGTGCGCGACGACTTCTGGATGGCGGTGACCCATTTCATGGAGGAGTTGGAAGTCGCGCTGGTGCAGGACCAGAACTTGGCCTCGGTCGATCTCTTCAATCTCCGGCACGCCAAAAAGGTGCTGAAGGCGCTGGGCCGGGCCTATGGAGCGCTTGCCGCTGATCGCCGCGAGCTGTCGCCGGCCCAGGAGCAGTTCGTCGACAAGGCGGTCGCCGAGCTGGCGCACCACGAGCAGATCATACCGGTCCATTTGGCGTTGTTCGCGGAGATGACCAAGAACAAGGATTGGGTTCCCGCGACGTTGAAGTTGGTCGGCGGCGCCCAGGGCGTGGGGGTGGCGTTCCTCGTTCTCCGCGGCGTCCCCCGCCCGCGCCCGGGAGCCGCCGGCCGGGCCGGAGAACGGCGCGGCGCCCGCCGCCGAAGCGACGCCGGAAGCGGCACCCGCGGACGAACCGGATCTGCTGCACACGCTGCGTTTCGCCGTCGGCCTCGGCGGCGGCTACGGCTACGTCTCGATGTCCCGCTTCAACGTGATGCTCGACGACCTCGAGACCGCTCTGCAACGCGCGAACCCCGGCATCGTCGTCGACGGGCTGGACCCGGTCTCGGGGGCGGCGTTCGCCGGACTGTCGATCCGCGGCTACCTGCCGTACTTCATCGCCGCGGAGGTCGGCGCGAACGTCGCATACGCCACCGACGACGCCCTGGCTCGGCTCGGCGCCGGGTCGATCAGCCTCGAGCACCACGAGCTGGCGATCGAGGTCCCGCTCCTGGTCGGCGGCTACTACCCGTTCCTGGGACAGCTGTACGTCGCGGGCCTGGTGGGCCCGGTGGTCGTGATCACCCCGCTGAGCCTGTGGGACCAGTCCGGAAGCGCGGACCTCAACGACTACGAGACCGACACCAGCGTCGGCTTCCTCGGAGTGCTGTCGCTGGACTGGATCCCGGTCGAGCACTTCGCGCTCGGACTGGATCTGCAGTTCCGCTACGTGGTGACCAACGCGCTGCGCTACGACACGGACAACCCGCTCACCGACGGGTTGCTGGCCGAGTCGGGGCACCTGCGCGGGGACGCCTCGCACGAGACCTACGATCTGTCGTTCTCGGGCTTCGCGGTGCAGGGACGCGTGAAGTTCGTGATCTAGCCCTTGGGCTTGGCCTTGGCCGCGGCGCGCTTGACCCGACGCTCGAGCGACTTGAACGTGTCGAGCAGCTTGCCGATGGGGAAGTTCTCGAAGTGCTTGCGGTAGTCCGCGTCCTTGACCCGGCCTTCGAGCTCCACCAGCGCGCCGACCAGCTTCTCGCGGGTGCCGAAGCGCTCCCGGACCTCCTCGGCGATGCGGTGCAGGCGCAGCAGCTTGAGGTTGCTGACCCGCTCGAGGCCCTTCGCCTCGTTGAACTTCTTCACGAACAGATCGCTCTTCTCCACCAGCCCCTGGAGCTCCTTGATCAGGGCCTCCTTGGAACCGAACCGATCCTTGACCTGCTGCAACGGGGACTTCGCCATCGGATCCTCCTGCGCAAGCCGCCCGCGACGTCACGGCGTCGATCGGGGGCGCCGAGGGGAACGAGCCGCGCGCCGAGCGACCACCGCCCGGGCGCGAACGGGCTGCCGTCTAGCACGAACGAGCTGCCGGGACAAGCGCCGGGCGACTAGCCGACGGAGGACGGGGGCTGGGAATCGCTGCAGTACTTGAGCAGCACGTCGCGCAACTTGGCCCGCTGCTCGGCGGTGAGCTTGAACTCGATGCCCAGCCCCGTGATGTGGTCGGGCATCGCGTCGCCCCGCATCTCGATCACCCGCACGACCTTCCCGTCGATCGCTTCCTCGGACTCGGCCCCCGGCAGGGTCATCCGAATCTTCAGCTCGGTGCCCACCGACGCCGCTTCGGTGGTGGTGACGAACGCCCCACCCTGGCTGACGTCGCGCACCGAGGCGCGCCGCAGCTTGCCGGCCTCGTCGATGGCGGCGTCGAGTCGCACCGAGTAGCGGGGATACCTCCGACGGTCGGTCCCGGACGGGGGGTCGCTCATGAGGGGCGATGATAGCATCATGCGGGGCGGCGTCCAATTGCCGGCCGGCGGCCGCCGCACGGGCGGGCGCGATTGATCTTCGACCCACCGGCCGCTACGTTTCCCGCCATGGCCGTTGCCGACCGACGCCTCCGGCCTCGCTCCGGGTGGATGCTCCGCCTGCTGCGGCCGCTCCGTCCCGGCGACGTCATCGCCCCCGCTTGGCGCCTCGCGGCGGTCGGAGAGGAGCCGCCGCAGGTCGAGCTGGCCGGTCCGCACGGGAGACGCCTGACGGTCCGGCTGGCGGCGCGAGACGGGGCACCGGCCTACGCCGTCACCCGCTCCTTCGCCGTGTTCTATCTCGAGGATCGGCCCGGCGCGCCGCTCGCACCGGACGCGGAGGCCGCGCTCCGCGCGCTGACGGTCGCGCTCGCGGCGGGCG
>CAZMRP010000822.1:0-2592 GCA_964568275.1 uncultured Myxococcales bacterium | reverse complement strand
AGCTTCTCGAGAAAACGGGGGACGGCGACGAAGACCTGCGGGTGGGCGATGCGGGCGACGTCGACCGCCCGTCGCGGGTCGCCGACGACGTACGACGAGCCGCCGCGGGCCAGGGCGCAGAAGTTGATCATCCGCTGGAACAGGTTGGCCAGCGGCAGCCAACAGACCAGCGTGCTCCCCGACTCGATGTCGGAGAAGCGGTCGAGGATCGACTCGCAGGCCAGCACGACCTTGCCGTGGGTGTAGGTGACGGCCTTCGGGCGGCCGCTGGTGCCGGAGGAGAAGGCGACCAGCGCCGGGTCGCCGGGTTCGCACGCCGACATCGGCGCGGCCGGGCGCTCGGCGAGGGCGCCGTAGGTCACGCCGCCGGGGGTCGTGCCCTCGAGCAGGACGGCGGCGCGCAGGCGGCGGCGCGTCTCCGGGCCGATGCGGGCGGCCAGGTCGGGGTCGCCGGCGACGAGGACGGTGGGCGCGAGCTCGGTCACCAGCGCGTCGGCCAGCTCGGCGGGGTAGTGCGGGTCGATGCCGACGACGCAGGCGCCGAGCGACAGGGCGGCGAGCTGGCAGGCGTCCCACTCGAGCGAGGTCGGGGCGAGGATGGCGAGGCGGTCGCCGCGCCGGAGGCCGTGCGCGGCCAGTCCGCGCGCGACGGCGCCGACGGTGTCGGCGAAGGTCCGCCACGAGGTCGGGCGCCAGGCTCCGGCGGCGTCCGCGGTGAAGAAGGCCGTCGCGTCGGGCTCCCGGGCGGTCCTGCGGGCGAGCAGTTCCGGGACGGTGGCGGGGAGGGCCTGCGGCGCGAGGTCCATGGTCCGGTCTTTAGCGCCGCGGTCGCCTCGTCGCAAGGGCGGACGGCATCGATGGAGCGGCGGCGAGCGATGGAAGGAGCTGTCGGGCGGTGGTGCCGCGCGTCAGATCAGGCCGTCGCGGCGCAGCTCGTCGACGAACTGGCGGACGCGGGCGCGGAGCGCGTCCTCCGCCGGCGCCCGGGCCGTGGGGTCGGCGGACGCGTCGGCCATCTCCTCGTGGACCTCGTACGGGAACTCCTGGTCGGACAGCACGAGGATCGAGTCGTCCCCGTCGATCCGGAGCTGCGTGACCGCCTGCCGTTCGGCGGTCGTCAGCCCGTCGGGGTTGCCCGAGGTCGACTCGTCGTCCCCCGCGGCCTCGGTCGTGAACTCGACGCCCACCGCGACGCGCTGCAGGGCCGGGCAGGTGTCGTCCGCCGGCAGGTCGAGCGCGGGCGCCAGCGCGTCGATGCGCGCGTGCACCGGCCCGTAGGTGCCGACCGTCGCGTGTTCGTACAGCTGGTCTTCCAGGACGCGGTCGCCGAGCGGCGGCGCGTCGCACGGGCCGACGGGGGCGTACGCCGCCTCCCGCAGCTCGTCGACGATCGCCGCCCGGGCCTCGGATTCGGTGAGGTAGCGGGTCACGTAGGGGTACTGCATGTCCCCGGCCACGCCCCAGCAACCCTCGAGGGTGGCGAGTCCGCCGGCGGCGAGCGGGACGACGGCGGCCGCCAGGCCGCGGCGACGCCGCGCACTGCCGGGGCGGAGCACCACGAGGGCGCCCGGGTAGCGCGGCCGGCGGTAACGGCGAACGGGGCGGACCTTCAGCGTTCCACGCATCGCAACCTCCCTCCGACCCGGATGGTATGACACGGTGGGCGGGCGGCGGCAAGGAGCCGTGGGGCTGGGCGTGCGGCCGCGCCGGGACACGGCTCCGGGGGAACCGGGCACGGTCGGCAGTTCGAGGCGCCGCGGCCGGCGGCTCAGTGCCGGTGCGGTGTTCGGCCGCCGTGGGTGTGGCCGGCGGCCACGGCCGCGGCGCGCCGGGCGGGGCGGATGCGGCGGGTGAGGAACACGCCGCCGTGCTCGACCCCCTTCTCCCCGAGCAGCCGTTCGGCGAAGGCCTTTGCCTCGCGCGCCCGGGCCCGCAGGACGATCACCTCGAGGCAGCGGTCGTGGTCGAGGTGCACGTGCATCGACGAGATCACGTGGTGTCCCTGTTCGTGCTGGAGGTGGGTCAGCCGGCGGCTCAGCTCGCGCCGGTGGTGGTCGTAGACCAGCGACACGGCGGCCACCACCTCGGCCCGCTCGTCCATCTCCGCCTCGACCAGCCGGTCGCGGATCAGGTCGCGGAACGCCTCCGAGCGGTTGCCGCGTCCGTTCGCGGCGCACCAAGTGTCGAAGCGCGCGAGCAGGTCGGCGTCGATGGCCACGCCGATCCGCGCCAGTCCGCCGAGCTCCGGTCGTTTCGCTCGTCCCATCGCGGTCTCCTCGCTCACGGCCCGCCGACCGACCAGGTCAGCTCGGTGGCGGTGGTGACGTCGCCGCCGCAGTCGAAGGTGTAGCGGAGCTGGACGTCCTCGCGGCCGCCCTCGAAGAGGTCGCGCGAGACCTCGGAGCGCTCCAGGCGCACGCGGTTGCCGCCGGGGCAGATCGGGACGGCGGGGCCGTCCGGTTGCAGGAAGCCGCAGGAGCCGGGGAGCGGTCCGGCGGCGCGCAGGGCCGTGAGGCCGCGGCCGAGGAACGCCTCGAGCGATTCGCCCTCGCGCGGCTCGGCCTGCAGCGCGGCGACCGCGCGGGGGAAGCA
>CAZMRP010000821.1:0-2592 GCA_964568275.1 uncultured Myxococcales bacterium | reverse complement strand
GCCCCGGTGCTGTGCGTGTCGCGCGCGGGCGCCGCCGCCGGCTGCGCGCCGGTCCCGGGCACCGCGAAGCCGAAGCTCGCGCCGCACAGCTCGCAGCTCGGCCGGTCCGTCCAGACGGCTTCGCCGCACATCGGGCAGCGGACGACCGGATGCAGCACGAGGCGGAGAGTACCACAGCGCCTCGACCGGAGGGGAGGCCGCGCCCGCCGCCGACCGTCTGCCCGCCGCAACTCGTGCGGTGAGGGCGGGCGAGGCTTCCTGTCGAGTCGCTCGGCCCGCGACCGTGCTAGAGTCGCCGCGGCCGGCGGGACCGCCGGCCCGGGGAGCAAGCAGGATGGCCGACCACGACATGCTCGAGGAGATCTTCGCCTGCCAGCAGGCGCTCAACCGCCGCATCGGCGTGGACACCACGCAGCTCACCGAGGAGCAGCAGGTCCACTGGCTGCTGCAGTACAGCCGGGCGTTGACCCAGGAAACCGCCGAGCTGGTCGATTCGCTCCCCTGGAAATGGTGGGCGAAGTACCAGACTTACGACCGCCAGAACGTGCAGGTCGAGATCGTCGACCTGGTGCACTTCCTGGTCTCGTTGGCCCAGGTCGCCGGGCTGTCGGCGCGGGACGTGCACGAGCTGTACCTGAAGAAGAACGAGGTCAATTTCCGGCGCCAGGACACCGGGTACGCGACCAAGGACCACGACGACAACGCCGACGTGAAGCTGTCCGGGAAGGGCTAGCTCGCCGGGTCGTGCCGGCCCGCCGTCGCGCCGGCCCGCGGGTTGAATGGCCGGTCGCCCGTCACGTCTGAGAACCATGGCCGGCGGGACGGCAAGAGGTCACCGCTGGACTTGGACGCCTGCCGGCCAAACTATGGTAGGGTCGCTGCTCACGGAGGACACCAAAATGAGCCGCGTAGCGCGCAACGCAACGAACCGGGTTCGAGGATGGCCGGGGTTCCTGCTCCTGGCGTCGGGTGTGGGCCTGGCGGCCGCCCCGGCGGCCGCGCAGCAGTTCGACGAGCTGACGCAGGCGCGGGCTGCGGTGGCCGCGGCGGCCACCGACGCCGCCGCCCAGTTCCGGCTCGGCGAGGCGTTGCTGGAGGCGCGCGACTTCGCGGGCGCCAAGAGCGCCTTCGAGACCGCGCTGCGCCACCGCTCCAACTGGGTCGACGCGCTGTGGGGCCTGGCCCGCGTCCGGATGGCCCAGGGGGACTACGAGGCGTCCCGGGACGCCTGCCGCCGCGTGCTCTCCGCCGCCGGCGACTCGGCTCCCGAAGGCCACGTCTGCATGGGCCAGGCCTACATGGTCTGGCGCCGCAGCTCGCTCGCCATCGAGGAGTTCAACAAGGCGCTGGCCGCCGACGACGACAACGCCGGCGCCCTGTGCGGTCTCGGCGACGCCCACGCCCGCGCCAACGAGCACGACCGGGCGATCGAGTCGTACCGCAAGGCGCTGGCCGCCAACGCCAACATGCTCGAGGCGCGCCTCGGGCTGGCGACGATGCTCGAGCGCAAGGGCGACGCCGCCGGGGCGCAGGCCGAGCTGAAGTCGGCGCTGCAGATCCGCCCCTGGTCCGCCGACGCGCACTACAACCTCGGCCGGCTGGGCAGCGGCGAGGAGGCGATCGGGCACCTGGCCCAGGCGGTGGCGATCCGCCCGTCGTTCACCGACGCGCAGCTCGAGTACGGCCGCAAGCTGGCCGCCGAGGGTCGTTGGTCCGACGCGCTGGCGCCGCTGCAGGCCGCCTTCGCCCAGCTCCCCAACGTCGGCCAGGTCAACGAGCTGCTCGGCGTCGCCCTGTGGAAGACCGGCGACCTCGCCGGCGCCGAGACCCGCCTGCGCGCGGCCATCGAGGGGGTGCCGAACTCGGCGCGCGCCCACGAGGCGCTGGGCGAGGTGCTGGTGGCCGGCGGCCGCATCGAGGACGGGCTGGCGGAGCTCGAGCTCGCCGCCAATCTCGACGCCGCGAACTTCGAGCTGCGGCTGCGCATCGCCGTCGTGCTGCGCGGCCAGGGCCGCAACACGCTGGCCACCGGCTTCCTCGACAAGGCGCTGCAGCTCAAGTCCAACCTGTCGCGCGCCGAGGCGATGTACGGCGACATCCTGTTCGAGCAGGGGCGCTACGCCGAGTCCCGCACGCGCTACCAGAACGCGCTCGGCGGCGACGGCGTGGGCCTCGACCGCAACCACGTCCAGGACCGCCTGCAGCAGCTCGACAACCTCGCCCCTCCACGCTGAGCCGCCGTCCGTCTCCGCCGCCGCCGACCGGCGCGGTCCCGCCGGGACGGCCGGCGAGCAAGAGGAGGACCGCAATTGCGCCGCACCGGGGCGGGACCATGGACCGTGAAACCCCGGTGTTCCGCGGTTTCCGCGGCGAATCGTGCGGCAGCTGCGCGCCCGGCGACGGACTCCGGAGGAAGCCGCTCAGGCGTCGTCGGTCGCCAGCGAGACGGTGAGCCCGATCACGGTGGCGATGCAGGCGAGGGCGAGCCAGGGGATCGACCACGCGGCCCAGGCCCGCCAGTCGAGCAGCTGACCGAACGAGTCGGCGAGGGCGGGCCCGGCGGCGAGCAGCGCCAGGGCGCAGGCGACGGCG
>CAZMRP010000820.1:0-2600 GCA_964568275.1 uncultured Myxococcales bacterium | reverse complement strand
AACTCCAGCGTCAACGCCGGCCAGCCCCACGCGTAGACCTGCAACGCCGCCCACCCCAGCAGCATCCCCAACAGCGTCCGACCCGGGTTGCGCGTCGCCCACGCCGCGTACACGCCGGCGCTCAAGACCACCAGCCACAGCGTCAGCGACTCCCCCCGCATCTGCTCCCCCGCCACGAAACTCCAGCTGAACTCCCGGAAGTACACGTAGTGGATGTGCTCCGGGTTCGCGAACCACAGGTCGAACACCGGCGGCAGCCACGCCAACAGCAGCCCCACCGATACCACCCCCGTGAGCTCCCGCCACGGCCGCCCCGTCGCCGTCCGCAACGCCAGCAGCATCATCATCTGCAACAGCAGGTAGCCCAGCGCCACGTGGTACACCCCGTAGTCGAAGTTCATCTTCCCGCCGTGCAGCAGCTCCTCCTCGAAGATGCGGACCGCCCCGATGACCGGAGGCACCAGCAGGAACAGCAACGGCGTGTGCGGAATCCGCGACAGACGGTCGTAGAACCGATCCAAACCTCGGTGCATCGGGGACTCCTGCGCGGGCCGTCGCCGCCCGCACCGCGGACTACGGCTCCGGCAGCTCGTCCTCGTGCGGCACGCGCAGCTTCACCGTCAGGTAGGCCCGCCGCGGACCGTCCAACTCCGCCAGCCCCGCGAACGTCAGCTCGACCAGCCGCTCGCGCAGACACTCCACACCCACGTTGCACGACCCCGCCGCCAGCTGGTTGCGGTTCGGGATCAACTTGAACTCGGCCACCTTCCCCCCCGGGTCGATCCGCACCGCCGCGTCGAACGTCCGCACCTGCCCCCCCGTCCGACAGTCCCCCTCCACGATCGGCTCCGCAAAACACTGCAGCAGCTCGGAACCCAACACCCGCAGCTCCTCGCGCACCACCGCCCGCTCCGACGGCTGCAGGCTCTGCGCGTCGCCGACACCGAAACTCAATTCCGACGCCGCCAGCAGCCGCTCCGGCACCGGCTGCCCCACCGGCGCCCCGCCCGAACGACCGCAGCCCCAACCCAACACCACCAGCAGCACGAACCAAGAACCTCGACGGAAACAGTGCATCATGGGCCGCGACCCTACATCAGCATGGGGGGACCTGTCACCGCGCTCGTCGCTCCTCCCTCGCATCGTCCCGCGCCCAACTCGTCCGTGTTTCGATTTCACTATTGAAACTCGGCCTCGGCTCGAGCTACATTCCATCCGTCCGCGGGGGCACAACTGCATTGGGGTTCGTGCCGTGGAAACAACGGGTTTCCTCGGCGGGACACGGAGGAGGGTATCGTGATGCATCGATGCTTCGGCCCGGGCTGTTTCGCGATTCTGTTGGCTCTGTCCGGTCTCGCCTGCGGCGGCGGCGACTCGAGCCCCGTCGACTACGGCAGCGACCTGGGCGACGTCGGCGAAGTGCCCGAGGACGTCCCGGACGACAGCGGCGCCGACGCCGACGCCGATGCCGATGCCGATGCCGATACCGGACCCGTCGACGCCGACGGCGATACCTACCCCGAGGGCGAGGACTGCGACGATACGAACTACGACGTCAACCCCGGCGCCAACGAGCTCTGCGACGGGATCGACAACAACTGCGACGGCGCCACCGACGAGGACTCCGCTACCGACGCCTCGACCTGGTACTCCGACGTCGACGGCGACGACTACGGCGACCCGTCGTCCTCCCGCACCGCCTGCTCCGAACCCGCCGGCTACACCGACAACGGCGACGACTGCAACGACGCCGACCCCGCCGTCAACCCCGACGCCACCGAGATCTGCAACGGCTCCGACGACGACTGCGACGGGGAAACCGACGAGGATGGCGCCACCGGCGCCACCGAGTGGTACCCCGACGTCGATGGCGACGGCTACGGCGGCACCGAGGGCATGCGCATGGCCTGCGAAATGCCCGCCGGCTTCATCAGCATCGGCGGCGACTGCGACGACGCCAACGACGACGTCAACCCGGACGAGTTCGAACTCTGCAACACCATCGACGACAACTGCAACGGCGTGATCGATGAGGCCACCGCCATCGATGCCCTGACCTTCTACCGCGACCGCGACGGCGACGGCTTCGGCAGCCCCACCGAAACCGAGGTCGGCTGCCTCCCGTCGACCGGCTACGTCCTCGACGACACCGATTGCAACGACCTCGACCGCACGATCAACCCCATGGCCCCCGACGCCCCCGATAGCCGCGCCCTCGACAGCAACTGCGACGGCGTCGACGGCGACCTCAGCCGCTCGATCTTCGTCTCCACCAGCACCGGCAACGACACCAACACCGGCCTCGGCACCATCGGGACCAGCGGCGCCCTCGAGGTCTCCCCCGTCGCCACCCTGGTCCGCGCCCTCGAATTGGCCGCCCTCTGCACCCCGGCCTGCGACGTCCTCATCGCCGAAGGCACCTACAACCAGGCCGACACCAGCCTCGCCATGGTCTCCGGCGCCAGCCTCTACGGCGGCTACACCACCAGCTGGGTGCGCACCCGCCCGACCAACGCCACCGTGATCAGCGCCACCACGTCGCCCACCGTCACCGCCGATACCATCACCCACGACACCTGGGTCGACCGCTTGACCATCCA
>CAZMRP010000819.1:0-2603 GCA_964568275.1 uncultured Myxococcales bacterium | reverse complement strand
TCGGGGACCGGGGAGACAGGGATGAGACACGGAGCGCACAACATTCTTCTCGTGGTCGCGGTGCTGCTGCTAGCGCCCGCGGTTTCCCGCAGCCACGTCTACGGCACCGCGTACGCGGACGTGATTGTGTATGGCAGAGTTCATCACTGGGCCATCAGTGAGGGCGGCGGTGGAGCTTGGCGGTACAACGGCGAGGGCGGCTGCGTGTTCGAATACGACGACGAAAACCCGGACACCTACCGTGGCGACTACCTCTACCACGACGACGATGACGTCGGTGAGCCGTGGTACGTCTACGGAGGCATGGGCGGCGACCACATCTACTCGCCGAGCCTCCACGACGGCGGCAGCCTCGTGTGCAAGGTGGCTTTCTTCAAAGTGGAAACCGACACCGTCAATGAGTACGAGGCCCGGATCCACGGCGACGACGGGAACTACTGGTCCGGCGACGGAGACACGATCCACGCGTGCCCGAGTTGGCACTGCCTGGTGAAGGGCAACGGCGGGACCGACGACATCACGGGCGGTACCGCGTATGACAGCATTGATGGCGAGGACGGATTCGACGTAATCCTAGGCGGCGCCGGGGACGACTACCTCTACGGCGGCCACGGCAACGACTCGCTGTACGGCCAGGGTGGAAACGATGTTCTCCAGGGGTACTTTGGGAACGACCACCTGTACGGCGGTTCAGACACGGACACGTGCGACGGCCAGGACGGCACCGACTACTGCGGAACGGCCTCTCCGTACTACTGCGAAATCCCGCTGTATTCGTGCAGTACGGGTGGCTCGTAGGTGACGGATCGACCGCCGCGGGAAGTGGCAGTCGGAGAGGAAACAGCGATGGGTCTGCAACGTCTCATGGGCAACGCGGCCACGGTGTTGGTCCCGCTGGTGCTGGTCGGCTGCTCCGGCGCATCGGTCGAGGGTGTGGATGCCGCTGACGATGGTCCGGCCGACTCGTCGGGGATGTCCGATGGGGAGGCTACGGATGGCGCTGACGGAGGATGGGAGGACGCCGAACCTCCTCCGGTGGCGCCGCCGCACTGCGGCGACGGGGTGCTCGACCGGGACGAGGAGTGCGACGACGGCAACCGGCTGGACGGCGATGACTGCGACTGGCTGTGTCGGCTCGGTCCCGGCGAACCGGTGGACGACACACCGGATCCCAGCGTCGGCGATCTGGAAACCGACCTGTCGTGGAGGCCCGTGGTCTCTTCGTCGGCAGACGGGAGCATCCTCGTGTTCTCTTCCCTCGGCTTGGTCTGGACCGGATCGGCCTACGGCACCGTTTGGAGCATCTCGTCGGTGGACCCTGACGGAGTTCGTCGGCAGGACGCGCGGTTTCGCCTCTTCGACTGCCTCGGTCGTCCCGTCGTTCCGGACTGGACCTATGACTACCCGGACCGCGGCTTCCATTCGCTGGACTTGGCCTGGTCCGGTCGCTTCTTCGGGCTGGTCTGGTGTACTGCCGGCGGTGAGGGTTTCGACAACGTGCTTTCCGCGATGATCCTCGACCAGGTGGGCAAGCCGCTGGTAGGACCGTTCACGCTCGTCGAAGACCCAGGTGGCTGCAGTGCCGCCGTGACCTGGGACGGGGAGGCGTTCACCGCGGTCTGGCATTCGGAGTCCGGCGAAGGGCTGGGTATCGTGCGCTTCGACGAGCTCGGTTCGATCGCCGTCCTAGTTCCGGGCATCTACGAGCAGCCTGCGGACACGGGCCTGAAGGCGGCGTGGTCCGCATCGTCTCCGGCGGCGACCGTGACGGCGTTCATCGAACAGCCGCTTGGAGGCACGGGCTCGGACGGACGCAGGTTGCGCTGGCTCGTCACGGGGAGCGGCGGTCGTCCTCTCCGACCGCCGGCGGAGCTCGGGCCGAACGATGTCGGACCTGCGGCCATCGCTTGGGGCGAGCGCCACTTCGCGATCGTGTTCGGCGCCGGCACTTCTCCGTACGACACGAGAGGATTCCACTTGGCTCTCCTGGATGCCGACGGCTTCCTTGTCGGTCCACCCCGGCGGGTGCTGGACCACTCCAACTACGGGGACGTGGCGCTCGCGTGGGGTGCCGGCGGCTGGGCGATCGCCTACGAGGATTGGGATCATGCAGTCCACCTGCTTCGCACCGACGCGGCGGGCACGTTGATTAGCGCGGAGGCAACCGCCGACCCGGGGACGCCCCTCTCGGGTGCCGTGGCAATGGCGTTCGACGGCGAAGGGTTCGGGATCCTGACCAATAGGTCCCCGGATGTTCTGTTCACACGGTACGTCGTCGTGCCGTGATGGGACGGCGGGCGGCGGAAGCGCCGGCCGCCGGTCGAGAAGGAAAGAAACGGAACGAACCGAAATCCAACGCGCCCGACGCGCATCGCGCGGTTCGGGCGACGAGATCGAAAGGGAACGACATGCGAGTCACGTTCTACTTCGCCGGGGCCTTGGCCCTGGCCCTGTTCGGATGTACGGCAAACGACCAGACCGAGCGGGCGACCGGCACCGGGTCCACGGGCGCCGCGACGACGGCCGGGCCCGTCGCCGCCGAGACCGTTGCCCATTCCGGCCATCGCGATCACCCGTTCCGGGCGATGGCGATCACGCGTTCC
>CAZMRP010000818.1:0-2606 GCA_964568275.1 uncultured Myxococcales bacterium | reverse complement strand
GCCGTTGGCGGCGGCGTAGTTGGCGGCGCGGGCGGCGAGCTCGAGGGCGAGGGGGCGGAGGACGACGACGTAGCGCAGGACGCGGGAGAGGGTCTCGACGGCGGTGAGGTCGCGGCTGAGGGCGGCCTGTTCGAGGCGTGGTTCGACGAGGGCGAGCTGAGCGCCGAGGGTTTCGAGCATCGTGACGCCGACGGAGGTGGGCTGTTCGTGGTGCGGCTGTCCGGCGACGGGGCTGCCGGTGGCGAGGGGCCGGTAGTCCGGGGCGACGAGGACGGGGTCGGGGAGGCGTTCGAGGGCGGTAGCGAAGCGCGGGTGGAGGAGGAGGTCCCAGCCGGCGAGGGAGTCGGCGAGCACGGTTTCGACGACGGGCAGGACGGGGTCGCCGGGGAGGCCGCTGCCGCGGAAGACCTGGGCCATGCGTTCGGTCTCGGCGGCCTCGCGGGCGATGAAGCCGTGGGCGTGGAGCCAGCGTTGGAGCAGGCGGTTGGCGACGGCGGAGCTGAGGGGGCTGGCGGCGCCGTTGCGGTCGAGGGCGCGGCGGCGGTCGGGGTCGGTAGCGAGGCCGAGGGCCCAGTAGAAGCGGGGCGCCTGCATGCAGTATCCGCCGGTCAGCACCTCGCGGAGACCTTCACCGTAGGGGCGGAGGGCGGAGGGGGCGGTTTCGTCGCGGAGCTGGGCCATGTCGGCGGCGCAGGCGGCCAAACTTTCCTGGGCGTTGAGGCGCGTCTCGTCGGTCACGGGGAGTTCGGCGTTGACGTCGAGCTCGATGGCGGCGGTGCGGTCGCCGCCGCTGCAGCGCAGGTCGCCGGAGACGGGGAGCGGCGCGCCGGCGGCGAAGTACGGGGCTTCGACGGAGGCGGCGGTGGAGCCGCCGGTGGCGGGCGGTTCGTAGCACAGCGCCATCTCGGCGCAGGCGGCGGGGACGACGGGGAGGCGGCAGACGCGGTCGACGGTGCCGACGAGGGGGATGTCGAGGTTGGAGTAGACGCAGGTGCCCTGTTCGTAGGTCGCGCGGGCTTCGACGGTCAGGGTCTCGCCGGTCGACTCGACGACTTCGCAGCCGTAGTCGGCGGCCAGCTCGTCGCAGAGATCGATGTCGAGCAGGTTGAAGGTGACGGACTGGTCGGTGCAGCCGCTCGCGGAGAAGGCGGCGGGGACGGCGGTGAAGGTGGCGGAGCAGGGGAGGACGCGGGCGGTGGTGCTCGGCCGGAGGACGGAGGAGACCCAGATGGCGGGTTTGTCGCTCAGCTCGGAGGCGAGTCGGGCGACGATCGGCAATCCGCTGCTGGTGAACTCGGTGGGCGGGCGCCGGGTGGTGTCGGTGGAGAACTCGGCGCCCCAGCTATCGCGCAGGCCGAACTGGGCGAGGGCATCGACGACGGTGGTGGTGAGGCCGCAGACCTGGAGGGTGCCTTCGCCGGCGCTGCGGCCGCCCCAGACGGCGAGCAGGGCGCGTTTGTCGGCGGGCGGGAGGGTGAGCACGGAGTCGGGGGCCGGTGTGGCGGTGCGGGACAGCGCGGCTTCCCAGGGGGTAGCGGTCTGGGCGCGCAGGACGTCGAGGCGCGGGGTGGCATCGGCGGGGACGGCGGGGGCGCGGGCGCCCGCGGGCAGGTCGCCGGTGCGGGTGAGGGAGACGAGCCAGCGGGCCTGGGGTGCGCGGCCGCCCATCAGGACGCCGTTGAAGCGGGTGACGAGTTCGAAGGAGAAGGCGTTGCCGCCGACCTCGAGGGTAGCGACCGGGGCATCCATCAGGACCTCGACGGGGGCGCCTTCGGAGGCTTCGCCTTCGAGGTAGGCGACGGTGGGGAAGTCGACGGTTCCGGCGTCGGGTGCGGAGGTGGCGACGCGACCGACCCACCGGCCGTTGGGGTGAAGGACCTTGAGACGTTCGTCGAGGACGAGGGTGCCGGTGCCGGAGCCGCCGAGGAACAGCTGGGCGGTGACGGGGAGTGCGAGGTCGGCGAGGGTGGTACCGGGTGTGGTCGGGTCGTCGCCGACGCCTGCGGACTGGAGTTGGGCCTGACCGACGAACTCGCCGGCGGCGAGGGCGGCCTGTTCGGGGGGTTCGACGCCGCCTTCGGGGTCCTGGGTGACGGAGACGGTATCGATGCGATCGGCCCAGAGGATCTGGACCTGGTGAGCGGCGCCGGCGGCGAGGGGTGATCTCGGCCGGACCCACACGACCCGATCGGAGTCGGCGGGCAGTTCGTCGAAGCGGCATTCGGGCTCGAACGGTCCGTCATCGGAGCAGCGGACTTCGAGTTGTTCGTCCACGGCGACGCGGACGGGTCCGGGTGCGGCGCCCTGTTTGGGTGTGATGCGGAGGGGTCGCGCTTCGGTCGGGTCGGCGATGCGGAGGATCGACGACGAGAGTCCGAGGTTGCCGGAGGCGACGGGGGCGAGTCCGGCGATGCGCGAGCGATCGGAGGCGGCGCGGCAGCGACCGAACTGGTCGCACCAGCCGCCTGGGCAGTCGGCGTCGGCGGAGCAGGAGGCGACGCATTCGCCGAGGACGCAGCCGGCGCCGCAGGGGCAATCGTCGTCGCCGCGGCAGGCGCGGTGTTCGGCGATCAGGGTGGGGTCGGGCGTGCAGGAGAGCGCGCCCG
>CAZMRP010000817.1:0-2607 GCA_964568275.1 uncultured Myxococcales bacterium | reverse complement strand
ACAGCTCGGGCTCCAGGTTGCGGTAGAGCTGCTCCTTCTTGAACTTGATCTCGCCGAGCATGGTGTTCCAGGCGTCGCGATCGCTCGTCAGGGCGAACTCCTGCCGGTCGGCGTAGTACGGGGTCGGCGACCAGTGCGGCGGCGAGCCGACGGCGTTGGATTCGAGCTGCTCGATGAGATCGGACTTCGCCTGGAGGAACTCGATGTCGTGGCGGCCGGGCGTCGGGGATTCCGCGATGGACGTCATGCTGCGGTCGCCCTGGTAGTAGTGCCAGACATCGACCAGGTTGCGCATGCACCCCTCGTAGCCGAACGTCGCGTAGTCGGGGCCTGCCGGACGGTCGACGTACTGGTACCAGGTGTAGCCGGCCTCGCCCGGGTCCTCTTCCGCGACCGAATCGGGCGGCGGCTTGACGCGCACGTCCGAGCCCGCATCGTACCGGTACCGTTCGGAAAGGTAGTGGCCGTTCATGGTATCGATGTGCGCCCGGGCCGACCACGGCTTGAGGTAGCCGAACCCGGCCGTCGGGGCTGCGGCGTAGCTCTGATCCGGCATCCAGTCGGCCAGGTTGTTGATGTACGGGATGAAGTTGTAGAGGTCACAGACACCGTCGTCGTCCTTGTCGTCGGACAGGAACCAGAGGAAGTCGGCGCACTCGGTGAACGGCGTCCGCCCGGTCGCCGGCGGCCGGCCCGGGAGCTGCTCGCCGGCGGCCTGCACGTAGTCGTCGGGCCAGGCGTACTCGAGGCCGGCCTGGTCGCCGTCGGGGTCGAGGTCGCACGAGTCGCCGACGCCGTCGCCGTCGAGGTCGAACTGGTCGGGGATGAGGTCCCGCACCGGCGACGGCGTGTCCAGGCCCGCGGGCAGCGAACCGAGGTCGCGCTTGGCCGGGTTGTAGACCCGCAGGCAGTTGTCGTCGCAGCGCTCGGCGGTGGGCCATCGTCCCTCGGCCGGGACGCAGGGATCCCGCGCGCCGTTGGCGAAGCCGAACCAGCCGTTGCTGTCGTCGAGCACGAGGTCACCGTCCGCATCGCGGTCGCAGGCGTCGCCGTAGCCGTCGCCGTCGAAGTCCTGCTGGCCCGAGTTGGACGCGAACAGGCAGTTGTCCGACGTGTCGCCGACACCGTCCCCATCGATGTCCAGGCCCTGCCACGACACGGACGCCACGCGACCGCGCCAGGCACGCATCAGCCGGCCTTCGGCCGTACCGTGCAGTCCGCCGTAGAGGCAGAGCTGCCGACCCTCGGGGTTCCGGAGGCAGACCCGGCGCCGCGGCTCGACGTACAGCGACTGCGTGCCGGCCGGGACGACCACGTCGGCCGGGGACTCCACGCCCGCCGGAACCGACGTCGTCAAGGGGTGGACGTCTCCGGTGTAGCCGAGGCCGTCGAACGCCAGGGCGACCAGCTCCTCGCCCCCGGTCAGGCTCGCCCGGAACCCCGTTCGCCGCCCCTCGAGGCGGTCGTACGAGAAACCCTCGGGCTCCCCGGTGTGGGTCGTTTCCATCATGTACCACTCGCTCGCTGCGCTCGAGGTCGCCAGCCACCGTTTGCCGGTGAAGTCGCCCTGTTCCGAGCGCTGGATGCCGATCAGGTATTCGTCGGCGACGTTTTCCCACGGATCCCACAGGGCCGAGCAATACCGGTTCGACGCGACGACCGCGCCGTAGTCCCAGGAGACGCCGCTGGTGCACTCGAACCCCGGCTGGCAGTCCTCGTCGGCCGCACAAACGTGCCGGCAGATCCCCGAGGCGAGGTCGCAGACGGCGCTGCTTCCGCTGCCGTCCTCGAAGGCGTCGGCACAGTCGGCATCCGCCCGGCACTTCTCGGCGCGCCGATAGTCCGGGAGGTTCGCCGGCGCAAGTTCCTGCGGCATCGCGTAGGCCAGGTGCCGCTTGACGAAGCGGCGGAAGCGTTCGAGCCGCTCCTGGAAGGTCGGCGGCGGCCCGCCCACGGTCCCTTCGAACACCGCGAGCCAGTCGCGGATCGCTGCGGCGGTGTACCGGATGTTGGCGTCCCCCTGGGCGTTCCCGAGGCGCTCGATGAACAGCGGGTCGCCGGACTCCTCGTCGTCGTCGAAGCGGAAGATCAGGTCAAACCAGTAGTACTTGGCGTTGTGGTCCATCGCATCGCTGTGCCGGTAGTACCAGCGGCTCGTGTCGCTCGAGCGGGGGGCGGCGACGGGCAGTGCGTCCTCCGAGGTTCCGGGCGCGACGACGTTGCGGAAGTCGCGCACGGTGTGCGCGAACGAGTCGGCGATCGTGTGGGTTCCCTGGCCGATGTAGAGCAGGTCGGGTCGCACCATCGCCTGTTCGCCGTGACTCGGATTGCAGGCAATCCAGTCCGCGAAGCCGAAGGTGTCGATGCAGGGCGGGCCGAGCAGAATGACGGTCGGAAGGACCGCGGTGTTCAGCGTCGCGCAGGCGCCGGCTCGACTTTCGTCCCCGGCTGCCAGCGCGAAGATCTCGGCGGCCGGCGCCGGGCACGCCACCGACATGGAGCTGGCCGCCACGAACAGGCCGGCGCGCCAGTGCTCGCCGAGCGTCGCGCGAATCGTGGAGAAGTCCTTGACCGGCAGGTCGTTCGGCGGCACGACCTCCGGCGACG
>CAZMRP010000816.1:0-2608 GCA_964568275.1 uncultured Myxococcales bacterium | reverse complement strand
GAGACGTCGAGCACGACCGGGAACCTCGAGACGCTGTGCCCCGGCACGTCCATTCCCGAGTGCGGCCAGCCGGGGCCGCTCGTGACCGGCTGTGTGGAGGCCGGCAAGGACCCGGACGGGACGAAGGCGACCGCCTGCCGGTTCGAGAGCGCCGAGCGGTTGCAGGGTTGCCGTTGATGACCGGGGGGGCGCCTTCCCGAACCGGGCGTCGGGTCGTCTGTTCCGGGGTGGAGAACCAAGATGCGTTGCGGATCCTGGATCGCGATCCTGGCACTCCTCGCCGCGGGCTGCGGCGGGGACGACGACACGCGACCGCCCGATGCGGAGGACGGCGACGGGGTCGCCCCTGAGGTCGAGGTGTCCGACGGTGCGGACGGCGACGCCGACGCACGGCCCGAGCACGAGCTGTCCTGCACCGATGGGCTGGACGACGACGGCGACGGCCTGACCGATTGCGCGGACGCCGACTGTCCGCCGTGCCCGCCGGTGTGCGGGGACGGCGTCTGCGAACGCCCGACGGAGAGTTGCGGGGCGTGTCCGGCCGACTGCTCGTGCTGGGCTCCCGCGCGGCTCGTGCCGCCGTTCGGCGTCTGGCGCTACCTCGACGACGGCTCGGACCAGGGTGCGGCCTGGACCGCCGTCGGCTTCGACGACGCGGGCTGGGCCGCGGGGCCGGCCGAGCTGGGCTACGGCGAGGGCGACGAGGCGACGGTGGTATCGTTCGGCGCGGACGCCGCCCGCAAGCACATCACGACCTACTTCCGGGCGTCGTTCGAGGTCGTGGACCCGACGGCCTACGCCGAGCTGCGGGTGCGGCTGCTGCGCGACGACGGCGCGGTGGTGTACCTCAACGGCGCCGAGGTCTTCCGGAGCAACATGCCGGAGGGGCCGATCACCAGCGCGACCGAGGCGGCCGCGGGGGCCGACTGCGAGGACTGCTGGTACGAGACGCCGGTGAGCGCCGCCGGGCGGCTGGTGGCGGGGACCAACGTCGTGGCGGTCTCGGTCCACCAGGTGGGGCCGACGTCCAGCGACCTCAGCTTCAACCTCGAGCTGACCGGCCGGGCCGCCGGCGAGCCGGTCTGCGGCGACGACGCCTGCGAGCCGGGCGAGAGCTGCGGCGGTTGTCCGGGGGACTGCGGCGTCTGTCCGGCCGCCTGGTCGTACTTCGCCATCGGCGACACGCGCAGCAACGACGACATCTTCCAGGACAACGTGGTCAGCATGTACGACTACGACCCGACGGCCGTGGCCTGCATCAACGGCGGCGACCTGGTGCTGGGCGGCGGCGCCGACGTCTGGAACGTCCACCAGCACGTGCTGGCCGACGGCGCGCCCGACCCGACGGTTCCGCCCGACCCGTCGGGCATCCCGCGACAGAGCCGCTTCCGCACCGACGCCGCCGAGTTCGGCGACTACGTCCGCTACTTCGGCGTGATCGGCAACCACGACGTGGAAGTCGACGAGTGGCACGACAACTGGAACCGCTATCTCCCGGGGCAGGCCGGCCTGGGCGTGAACTCGGCCGACGGGGTCTACTACTCCTTCGTCTACGCCAACGCGCTGTTCGTCGTGCTCGACAGCCTGCACCCGAGCGCGGCGCAGACCGCCTGGCTGGCCGAGCGGCTCACCGACGTGCACGCGCGGGGCGCGTTCTGGAAGTTCGTGTTCTTCCACTACCCCGTCTACCCGTGCAACGAGAAGTCGCCCTTCGACCGCGGGCTGCCGTGGGTCACGCTGTTCGAGGAGCACGGCGTGGACGTCGTGTTCGTCAGCGACTCGCACACCTACGAACGCAGCTGTCCGATGCGCGGCGGACACTGCGTCGCCGAGGGCGGCGTGATCTACCTCAACTCCAGCGGCGGGGGGGCCGGGACGCGCGAGGTGTTCCCGACGAAGTCCGACACGGTCTCCTACGGCGGGCGGACCGACCACTACGACTGCGCCGAGATCCTGGTCGCCGGGCGCGGGTTGTGGCACCAGTTCTGCCACGTCGAGGTCGACGGCTGCCGGCTCACCGTTCGGTGTCTCGGGCACGAGTACTGGAACACCGGCGAGGCGCCGTTCGACACGCTGGAGCTCGATCGCTGCTAGTCTCGCGGCCCGCGAGCCGTCCGCTCCGCTTGACGCGGCAACCCGGCCCGGCCAGACTACGTTTCGTGTTCGTTGCCACCCGAATCGCGGCGAGAACTCGCGCCGCGACGTCCGGCGCCTCGCGCGCGCTGCGGTGGGCGGTGCTGCTCGGGGCGGCGTGCGGCGCGGCGTGCGGTCACGACTGGTCGACCTCCGGCGATGCCGACGACGGCTCCTCGACGCCGGACGACGTCGTCCTGCCGCCGGACGCGGAGGACGGCGACGCGGATGCGCCGGCGGAAGCGGAGGCGGAGGCGGGACCGGTGGCGTGCCGGAACACGTTCGACTGCGCTGCCGGGCCGTGCGTCGACGGCTTCTGCTGCGATCGGGCGTGCGACGGCAACTGCGAGGCCTGCGACCTCGCGGGTCGCGAAGGTCGTTGCACACCGGTCGCCGCCGGATCGGACCCGGACAACGAGTGGTCGGCCGAGTCCGCGTCGACCTGGGGCCAGGACGGGCGCTGCGACGGCCGCGG
>CAZMRP010000815.1:0-2608 GCA_964568275.1 uncultured Myxococcales bacterium | reverse complement strand
CGCCGGACGTATCCCGCCGCCGGCTTCTGCGTCGACGACGGGCTGTCGCTGCTGCCCGGCCCGGCGGCCACGGGTGCCAAGACGGTGATCTACGCGGCTTGTCCGAAGTGCGGCCGCGGGCATTCCCCGGAGTCGAAGTTCTGTCCGGTCGACCGCGAGCTGTTGCAGCCGTACGGGCTGGGGATGAGCGCCTACCGCGCCGGGCTCAAGGGGCGTCCCGAGCCGATGGAGCGCAGCTGCCCCAAGTGCGGTTCGAGCTACCCCGGGTCGCACCGGTTCTGCAGCCGCGACGGCGAGCAGCTCGTGCCGGCCCGGTAGCCCGGCGAGGAGTTTTGGGTCGATGAGCACGATGCGCGCGTTCGTGGCGATCCCGTTGGGCGAGGAGGTGGTGCAGGCGGCGGCGCGGCTGTCGGCCGAGCTGCGACGGAAGCTGTCCGGGCAGGGGGTGTCGGCGAAGTGGGTGTTGCCGGCCAACCTGCACGTGACGATGCGGTTCCTCGGCGAGATCGCCGAGGCGCAGGTTCCCGCCGTCGGCGAGGTGCTCGGGCCGCTCGTCGACCACCACGCCTCGTTCCTCGTCTCGCTGCGCGGTCTCGGCTGCTTTCCGGACGCCCAGCGTCCGGCGGTGCTGTGGGCCGGGGTCGACCAGGGTGTCGGGCCGCTGGGGAAGCTGGCGGCCGAGGTCAACCAGGCGCTGGACCGGCTCGGCTTCCCGGAGCAGGACCGGCCGTTCCACGCGCACCTGACGCTGGCCCGCGCGCGGCGTGGTGCGCCGCCGCCCGACTTGACGGCGGTGGTCGGCGAGCACGCTGCCGTGGAGTTGGGTTCGACGGTGGTGCGCGAGGTGGTGCTGTTCCGATCGACGTTGCGGTCCAAGGGGCCGCTGTACCAGGCCGTGTGGCGCGGGGCGCTCAACCCGGGCGGCCGCCGCGAGGGGTGAGGAAAGGAAGGGCAGGGAGATGGTGAAGGCTGCGACGAAGACGACGGCCAAGGAGGACCCGCGGGGCAAGTCGCTCGAGCTGGCGCTGGCGACGATCGAGCGGCAGTTCGGGAAGGGCGCGATCATGCGTCTGGGGCAGGGCGAGGCGGTGGAGGCGGTGCAGGTCATCCCGACCGGATCGCTGGGCCTGGACTTCGCCCTCGGGGTCGGCGGTTATCCCCGGGGCCGCGTGATGGAGATCTACGGTCCCGAGGCGTCGGGCAAGACGACGCTGGCGCTGCATGCGGTGGCGGAGGCGCAGAAGCTCGGCGGGATCGCCATGTACATCGACGCCGAGCACGCGCTGGACGTGTCGTACGCCCGCCGGCTCGGCGTGCGCACCGACGACCTCTTGATCCACCAGCCGGACTACGGCGAGCAGGCGTTGGAGGTTGCGGACACGATCGTCCGGTCGAACGCCGTCGACGTGATCGTGATCGACTCGGTGGCGGCGCTGGTGCCGAAGGCGGAGATCGAGGGCGAGATGGGCGACCAGCACGTGGGGTTGCAGGCGCGGCTGATGAGCCAGGCGCTGCGCAAGCTGACCGGCACCATCGCCCGCTCCCGCACGCTGGTGATCTTCATCAACCAGATCCGGATGAAGATCGGCGTGATGTTCGGCAATCCCGAGACCACCACCGGCGGCAACGCGCTCAAGTTCTACTCCTCGATCCGGCTCGACATCCGCCGCCTGTCGGCGATCAAGGCCGGCGAGCAGGTGATCGGCAACCGCACCCGCGTCAAGGTGGTCAAGAACAAGCTGGCCGCCCCGTTCCGCGAGGTCGAGTTCGACGTGATCTACGGCGAGGGGATCAGCCGGGTCGGCGAGCTGGTCGACATGGCCAGCCTGCACGAGATCGTCGAGAAGTCCGGCTCGTGGTTCTCCTACGGCGGCGAGCGGATCGGCCAGGGGCGCGAGGCGGCCAAGGCCTTCCTGCTCGAGCACGGCGAGCTGGCCGTCCGCGTCGAGGAGGCGTTGCGCGAGAAGTGCGGCATCGGCGCGGCCCCCAGCGCCCCCATGCGGGAGCGCGCGGAGTGACGGCGGCCGGGTCGCGGGCGTCCGGCCGCGTCCGGGTCCCCGTCGTCCGGTTTCTCGTGCCGCTGCTGCTGCTCGCGGCCTGTGCCCCGGCCGCGCTGCCGCCCGCCGGACCGGCGGAGCCCGCGACCCCGGTGCTGCCGCCCGCCGCGTCCGCCGATCCCGACTGGGTGCTGCTGCTCCGGCCGCAGGCGTTGCTCGCCGCTCCCGCTCCGGTGTCGCTGCTGCGGGGCCTGGGCCTGGCCGACGCGGTGGAGGACTTCCTGGCGGGCCCGGAGCTCGACCCCGCGACCCTCGGCTGGGTCCGGGTCGAGAGCTCGGCCGGCGTCGCCGTCTTCGTCGTCGCCGGCCCTGCGGCTCCCGGCCTGGCCCGCGCGCTCGCCGCGGTCGGCGAGGGCGCGCCGTCCGAGCCGCCCTCCGCGGTGTCGTCGCCGGACGTGCGGCCGCCCTGGGCCGCCGCGGTGGAGGGCGAGTGGGGCGTCGTGCGTCGGCGTCCGGCCGGGGAGCCCGCGGCGTTGCGGGCCGACGACCCGGCGGCGCCGGCGCTGGCGCGGCTGCTGCGGCGGGTCGAGGCGCCGGAACTGCTGTTCCTG
>CAZMRP010000814.1:0-2622 GCA_964568275.1 uncultured Myxococcales bacterium | reverse complement strand
GGGGGGAATCTTCGATGGAGCGGGCGCAGCGGAAGCCGATGGTGAGGAGTTCGCCGTGGGTGCGTGGGACTTCGTCGATGCCGCGGCGGTTGGTGGTGCGGAAGGCGGTGAGGTGTTCGGCGTAGAGCCAGGTGCCGCCGCGAACGACGCGCTGGGGTTCGGAGAGGGCGATGACCTCGGCTTCGGGGCCTTCGCCGAGGGTATTGACGACGACGCGGACGGCTTCTTCGGGGCCGGTGGGGTTGCGGGTTTTGACGTCGCGGAGGGTGAAGTAGTAGCCGGGGTGGTAGAAGTCGGAGACCCATTCGCGGACGTTGCCGCCCATGTCGAGGAGGCCGTAGGGGCTTTTGTCGAAGGGGTAGAGGCCGACGTTCTTGGTGCCGTAGCGGTCGCAGGCGTCTTTCTCGGTGCCCATGCGCATGGCGATCTGGCCGCACTGGGGGTGTTCCTCGCCCCAGGGGTAGGTGCGGCCGTCGGTGCCGCGGGCGGCGAGTTCCCATTCGGCCTCGGTGGGGAGGCGGCGGCCGATGAACTCGCAGTAGGCGGCGGCGGCGGGCCATTCGACGCCGACGGCGGGGCGTTGGGGTCCCCAGAAGACGGGGTCGGAGCCGAGGTCGGAGGGTTTGCAGATCAGGGTTTCGGCGCACTTCTGGTAGGCCTCGAAGGTGACCTCGTGGACATCGATCTCGAACGGGTCGACGCAGACTTCGTGGGCGGGGAGTTCGTCTTCGTAGACGCCGTAGCATTCGACGGCCTTGTCGCGGCCGACGACGCAGAGTTTGTCGTCATCGGAGTCCATGCCCGGGGGTGGAGGGGGGGGGTTATCGGTGCCCATTTTGAAGCAGCCGCCTTCGATGCGGACCATGGGACCGAGGGCGGCGGCCTCTTGTTTGAGCTGACGGATTTCGGCGGGGGTCTGTTTGCCGGGGTTGATCTCGCGCACGCGGCGGCAGGCGGTGCCGGAGGCGACGGGGATCAGGACGGCAAGGGCGAGGGTCAGGGCGATGGAGCGTGGCATGGGCTTGGTTCCTCCGGGCGGCGAGTCTAGCACCGACGCCGCCGTTGTGTGTCACTCCGTCGCGGGGTCCGGCGAGGGGTCCGCGGGGAGCACGGTTGAGTCCGCGTCGGGGGCGTCGGGTTCCCGAGGGATCCTGATTTCGTCGAGCAGGAGGTGTTCGGGGTCGTAGACGCGGACGAGGAGGTGTTCGGGGGCGACATCGACGCGGGCGAAGTGGAGGGAGGAGACGCAGACCTCGCCGTCGCGGGCCGCGCGCGCTTCGTAGGTGGGGGCGCCGCCGCCGCCGAGGGTGACGTTGAGGAGGTCGCCGTCGAGCCAGGCGCGGCCGTAGAGGTGGTCGTGGCCGGCGAGGACGAGGTGGACGGCGTGGTCGCGGAGGACGGGTCCGAGCCAGGCGTGGAGGCGGTCGGCGGTGCGGCGTCGTTCGGCGCGGGCCATGCAGGAGCGGAGCGGGAGGTGGAGGGCGACGAGTTTCCAGGCGGCGGTGGAGGCGGCGAGGGATTGGCGGAGCCAGTCGAGCTGGGCTCCGCGGGGTCCGAAGCGGGCGTAGGTATCGAGGACGAACAGCTCGGCATCGCCGGCGCGGAGGGAGTACCAGGCTTCGTTGCCGGGGAGGGCGAAGTGGCGGAACCAGTCCTCGTCCTGCTGGTCGTGGTTGCCGAGGGCGGGGACGAGGGGGACGTGGGCGGCGAGGGGAGCGAGGGGAGCGAAGAACTGTTCCTGCCAATCGCGTTCGTCGGTGCCGGCGTTGGTGAGGTCGCCGGTATGGACGAGGAAGGCGGGGTGGGCGAGCTCAGCCTCGCGGAGCATGGCGGCGACGACCTTGGCGTGTCGGGAGGGGTAGGCGCGGGAGTCGCCGTAGGCGAAGAAGGTGAACGGTGCGCCGGGAGGGGGCAAGGCGCGGACGGAGCCGGCGACGGTCCAGCGGGGTTCGGGTTCGGGGTCGGGGGAGGAGGACCACTCGGCGCAAGGGGCCCATTCGATGCCGTAGGCGTAGGTGACGTCGGGCTCGAGGGGTGGGAGGGGGATTTCGTGTCGGACGGCGCAGGCGTCGTCGTCATCGGCGGTGAGGTCGGCGTGGGTTCCGGCGCCGTAGCGGACGCGGCCGGTGGTGGGGGCGGAGGTTTCCCAGGCGACGGTGGGGGCGCCGGTGTTGGAGGCGGTGAGGAAGGGGGGGATGACGAAGCCGGGTTCGCGGTAGAGGTCGAGGCGCAGATCGAAGTGGAGGGGGGGGTCGGCGTCGGGGGCCGGGGGGCGATGGACGTGGACGGAGAGGGTGTTTTCGCCAACGTGGAGCAGGCGGGGGTCGAGGCCCGGGAAGGAGCGTTGGTAGATGCCGGCCTGACGGGAGCGGACCCAGAAGCGGTCGGGGTCGTCGTCCTCGACGGCGGGGTCGTGGGGGCCGTCGTGTTCGGGGTCGACCTGGGAGCGGAACCATTCTTGTCCGTTGAGGTGGACGACGATTCCGCCGGCAAAGCGGGCCTCGGCGAAGGCGGCGACGACTGTGGACGGGTCGTCGACGTGGAAGGTCGTGCTTCAGGTGCGGACGACGGGTTCGGCGGCGGTTACTTTTCCGCTGCGATCGACGTGGATATCGCGGTGGG
>CAZMRP010000813.1:0-2623 GCA_964568275.1 uncultured Myxococcales bacterium | reverse complement strand
CTTCGACGCCGCCCGCAACGCCCTCGACACCCTCTTCCCCTGCCCGTAGTCGTGCTCCCGGAATGCGGGACCCAGCCGCCTCCTCCGGTATCATGCGACCGATGAGCGCCCGTCGGCTCCCTGACGGAAGGATGGCGGTGTGCGCCCCGGTCGGCGTGCTGGCCGCGTTCGCCCTGCTCGTCCCCCGGCCCGCCGCCGCCGAGCCCCAACCTCCGGCGGCGGAGGCCCAACCCCTGACTGCCGCCGCGGACGTTGCGCCCGAACGCTCGGTCGAGGACGCCGAGCCCGAGCCCCGTGCGGGCGGGTCCTCCCCTCCGCAGGATGCCGACCACGCCGACCACGCCCCGCCGACCCCGGAGCCCGGCGAGGACCCCGACTACCGGACGACGATCCGCGCCGGCAGCCCCGGCGACGACGCCCGCGGCCGCGCCGCGTCCCGGGTCGACCGCCGCGAGCTCCAGGAGCGGATCCCGCGTTCCACCCCCGACGCCCTGATCTACGAGCCCGGCGTGTTCGTCCAGCAGACCGCCGCAGGCCAGGCCTCCGCCTTCGTCCGCGGCCGCACCGGCCAGCAGACCGTCCTGCTGTTCGACGGCGTCCGCCTCAACAACTCGCTGTGGCGCCAGGGTCCCAACCAGTACTTCTTCACGCTCGACGCCGCCACGATCCACGCCATCGACGTCGTCCGCGGCTCGGCCTCCGTCCGCCACGGCTCCGACGCCATCGGCGGCGCGATCGACGCCGTACCGATCGAGGCACCCCTGTGGACCGACCTGGACGGCCTCCACGCCTGGCCCCGCAGCACCCTGCGCCTCTCGACCCAGGACGACCAGCTCGCGGAGCGCTTCCAGCTCGAGGCCCAGTGGGACCGCTTCGGCCTGATCGCCGGCGCCGGCTGGCGCACCGTCGGCCTGCTCGAGAGCGGCGGGGCCGTCGTCGGCAGCGACGGCCGCCTGCCGTGGGTCCCCCGCTTCGAGGAGGACGGCTGCACCCCGCTGCAGGCCGTCGACGACCCCGACCGCTGTCGCACGCAGCTCGGCACCGGCTTCGACGAGCTGACCTTCGACACCCGCGTCGCCTACGACCTCGGCCGCGACCGCCGCATCGTCGCCGCGGTCTACGGCTACCGGCAGTACGACGCGCCGCGCACCGACCAGTGCCCGCCGGCCGAGGGACGGTGGGACGAGTGCCTGACCTACGAGGAGCAGTTCCGCACGCTGGCCTACGTCTCCTACCGCGGTCTGCTCGCCGACGGCGTGGCCGAGGACGCCCGACTGACCGTCTCGTACCAACGCCAGCACGAGCGCCGCCGGCTCGACCGCCCGGCGTCGTTCTCGTCGCTCGGCGGGATCGACGACGTCGACACGTACGGCTTCGTCGGCTCCATCCGCATGGTCCCGCTCGACCTCGGCGGCGGCCTGCGACTCACCTTCCGCTACGGCGGCGAGGTGTACCACGACCGGATCGGCTCGCTGGCCTGCACCGCGTTCTCCGACACCGACCAGGTCGTGTTCGCCTCCCGCGGGCAGTATCTCGAGGGCTCGAGCTACACTACCGGCGGCCTGTACCTCGAGCCGGAGCTCGACCTCGGCGCCGGGGTGGTCGTCTCCGCGGGCGGCCGGTTCGGCGGCGCGCAGGCCGTCGCCCCCGCCGACGAGACCACCGGCAGCGCGGCGATCGATGCCTCCTGGATTGCCCCGGTCGGCCGGCTCGGCGTCGCCTGGGCGCCCTGGTCGTGGCTCATCTGGCGCACCAACGTCGACCACGCGTTCCGCGCACCGAACCTCGACGACCTCACCTCGCGCCAGCAGACCGGCCCCGGCTTCCAGTTCGAGAACCCCGCGCTCGGCCCGGAACAGGCGCTGACCGTCGAGACCGGCCTCGAGCTGCGCCTGGATTGGCTGCAGGCCGACGTCTGGGGCTACTGGACCCCCGTCTGGGACGCGATGGCGCGGGCGCCGCGCCAGGCCGCCGATTGTCCCCCCGCGTCGCCCACCTGCGGCGGGGCGCGGGCCCGCTACCAGCTCGTCAACCTGCCGGGCCGCGCGGACCTGTTCGGCGTCGAGCTGTCGGCGCTGGCCGAGTTTCCGCTCGGGTTCTCGCTGCGGACCACGCTGGCCTGGGCCTGGGGCGAGGGGCCCAACCCGTCGTCCCCGCCCGACGACCCCGACGTGGCTTACGCGAAGACGCTGCCGCTGTCGCGGATCCCACCGCTCCACGGCACCGTCGAGCTGCGCTGGCGGACGGACTGGGGACTCTACGCCGGCGCCGCGCTGCGCTGGGCCACCGCCCAGGACCGCCTCGCCCTCCAAGACCTCTCCGACCCGCGCATCCCCTACGGCGGCACGCCCGGCTACGCGGTGCTCGACCTGTCGGCCGGGGTCCGCTGGCGCCGCAACCTGCTGCTCGGGCTGGTGCTGGAGAACCTCACCGACGCCGCCTGGCGCACCCACGGCTCCAGCGTCAACGGCCCCGGCTTCGGCGCCTCCCTGCTGCTCGAGGTGGGGCTGTAGCCGCCCGGAACACCGGGCGCCCGTCCGACGTTCCGGCGGGGAGGCTCAGGTCCCGAGGCGAACGGTGCCGTAGGCGCCGGCGACTCCCGCCGTTCCGAGGCAGATCGTCG
>CAZMRP010000812.1:0-2628 GCA_964568275.1 uncultured Myxococcales bacterium | reverse complement strand
TGCCGGACCGTTCAGCGGTGCGGTCGGGGTGCGCGGGACGGGGCGGGTCGCGCCGGGGCGGGTCGCGCCGGGGCGGGTCGCGCCGGAGGGTCGGGCACGGCGAGCCGCGGGGCGTCCATCCACAGCCCCTCGAGGTCGTAGTACGCGCGGACGTCCTCGAGGAATACGTGGGCCACGACGTCGATGAAGTCGATCAACACCCACTGCGAGCTGGACAGGCCCTCGATCGACGCCGGCCGCGCCCGGGAGCGGCGAAGCTCGTGCTCGATCGCCTGGGCGATGGCGCCGACGTGACGGGTGCTCGTGCCGGAGCACAGCACCAGGATGTCGGCGTAGTCGGCGCGGCCGCGGAGGTCGATGATCTGGATCGAACGGGCGCCCTTCTCGAGCGCGGCGCGGGCCACCTTGAGTGCCAGGGTCTTGGTGTGCACGTCCTCGTTCCCCCGCCTAGTCGTTGCGTGAGCCGCCGAGGATGCCCAGGCGGATCAGGAAGTAGACCAGCTGCAACAGCGAGACGACCAGCGCCGCGACGTAGGTCAGCGCGGCGGCCGACAGCACGCGGGCCACGTCGCGCTCCTCGGGCACGGTCACCAGGCCGTACTCGAGCAGCAGGACCTTGGCGCGCGAAGACGCGTTGAGTTCCACCGGGATGGTGATCAACTGGAACAGGACCACGACCCCGAACAGCAGCACGCCGGCGAACGCGAGGTTGAACGAGTTCATGAGGTAGCCGACGACGATCAGGATGTAGGACAGGTTCGAGCCGAGGCCGGCGGCGGGGACCGAGGCATGGCGCAGGGCCATCGGTCCGTAGGCCTTGGCGTGCTGGATCGCATGTCCGACCTCGTGGGCCGCCACCGCGGCGGCGGCCACCGAGCGTCCGTGGTAGACCTTGGGCGACAGGCGCACCACGCGGCTGGTCGGGTCGTAGTGGTCGGAGAGGAACCCCTCGTGCCGCTCGATGCGTACCGCGCCGGACAGCCCCTGGCGCCGCACGATCTCCTGGGCCACCTCGGCGCCGGACAGGCCGCCGCGCGTCGGCACCTTCTCGTAGCGGGAGAACCGGAGCTTGACCAGCAGTGCCGTGCCGCCGGCGAGCAGCAGGGCCGGGCCCATGACCATCCACAGGTACATCGGGTCGAACCACATTCCGGACTGACGCACTCCTCTCCTCGGCCGCAGGAGCCGATCTGCGGCGATACTATAGGGTGCGGAATTCACGCGTCAAGCGGACGGCCTCCGGGGTGGACGACGATTTCCCGGCGGCTTGACTTCCCGGAGGGCTTCCGAGAGAATCGAGCGCCGTCGCCGGAGGGACCCGGTGGCGGCGGCGTGCGCGAAAGCGTCCGCGCAGCGGGTTCGCAGGGGTTCATGGAAGCGAGCACGACGGAGCTGTTCGGTCTCGTCTGTCCGGCGT
Source organism: uncultured Myxococcales bacterium (assembly GCA_964568275.1). GTDB lineage: Bacteria > Myxococcota_A > Polyangia > DRWM01 > JAAZOP01 > JAAZOP01. The sequence continues at coordinate 1,211 of CAZMRP010000812.1, read as the reverse complement.
GCGATGCCTTGGCCCTGGAGGCCGGAGGGAGTTCCGGCTGCTGCCCCGTGTGCGGAGCCGCGTACGATCCGAGCGCCGCGGCGGCGTCAATGCCGCCCGAGCCGGTCGTCAGCGAGCCGCCGGCGGGGTCGGCGGAACCACGGGAGCCCGGGGTCGAGGAGTCGGCCCCGCCGGCCGAAGGAGGAGAGGAGACACCGATGGAGAGCGCGCGACACTACGTTTGCCCGTCCTGCTTCACTCCGATCCCGGCCGGGGACAAGTTCTGCGGCCGCTGCGGGCTGGCCTCCCCCTACGAGAAGGAGGAACTCAAGACCGAGTTCTACTCCAGCACCCAGATCCCCGGTCGGGTCCGCCTGTTCCTGCTCAAGGGGCGGGACACCGAGTGGGTTTCGTACCACCTCAACTCGCGCCAGCACGTCCTGGGGCGTTCGCAGGGCGTGATCATCATCGATGGCGACAACTGGACCTCGCCCAAGCACGCCTGCTTCTACTACGACGACGCCAACCAGCTGTACGTGCGCGACGAGGGGAGTCTCAACGGCATCTTCGTGCGCATTCGCGGCTCGATCGAGATTCCGACCGGCACGTTGTTCGCGGCCGGCAACCACTACTTCCGCGTCGAGCCGGCCGCGCTGCCCAACGACGTGCCGGGCCCCGACGGCACGTACTTCTTCCACGGCATCTGGCAGGGCGGGGACCTCAAGATCGTCGAGCTGCTGGAGGGCGGGGAGCCGGGCAACGCGGCCCACGTGCGCGGCGAGCCGTTGTTCATCGGGCGCGAGGACTGCGACCTCACGTTCCATGACGACGAACAGATGGAGTTGCGACACGTGCAGGTCGAGCCGACGCCCAACGGCTGCCGGCTCACGGACCTCGGCACGAAGAACGGCACGTTCATCCGCATGGCCGGCGACGCGCCGTTGCAGCACGGGGACTACGTGATCATCGGGCGGCAGCTGCTGCGCGTCGAGGTGACGCCGTAGCCGTCGGGCGGCGGCGTGGTGGACGGGACACCGGTTCCGAGCAGGTCAAGGAGGCGCACGTGATCAAGTGCCAGAACTGCGGGACGGAGAACAAGGACCAGTGGAAGTTCTGCCTGGGCTGTGGCAGCGAGTTGCCGCGCGAGGCCGTGGCGGCGGCGAAGCGGTTCACGACGCCGACCCCGCCGGCGGGGGTGCGCGTGCCCCCGGTGGAGGTGGTCCCGGCCCCGG
>CAZMRP010000811.1:0-2631 GCA_964568275.1 uncultured Myxococcales bacterium | reverse complement strand
GGCGGTGAGCCGCGCGGCCTGCGCGGCGAGCGCGGCGTCCTCCCCGGTCGCGGCGAGGGCGGCGGCGAGCGGGGCGGTGGCGGCGGTCCAGTCGGGGACCGTCGTCCAGACGATCCGCGGCCCGTGCAGGCCGTCGTGCGACGTGCCGAGGTGACCGGCGGTCTCGAGCTGGTTCACCGCGGCGAGCCGCTCGGCGCGCCAGACGTAGGTCCGCCGCCCGTCGGCCTCGGCCACCGTCGGCTGCAGCTCGCAATCGATGCAGGCGTGCCGCAGCGGGACGTCGGCGGGGACGGAGACGCGCAGCTCGAGCACATCGATCGGGATCGCCCAGTGCAGGGCGACGGTGCCGGCCTGGCGACCGCCGGCGGGCGGGGCGGTGTCCTCGACCGCGTACTCCAGCTCGGCCTTGGCGCCGACCTGCAGGCCGACGTGGGTCACCACCGTCTCGCGCAGGGCGGCGAAGGCGGGGGCGGCGGCCAGGCCGGACGTGGTCAGCTCGTTGATGCCGATCTCGGGGGTGTCCTGCACCGTGCCGTCGGGCTCGGTGGTGCGCGCGGTGCGGATCGTCAGCCGCTGGGTGCGGGCGTCGTGGTGCAACAGCGGGTCGCCCCAGGTCTCCCAGCCGAAGTCCGTGAAGTACTCGAGCACGCGCCGCTCGGTGCGGACCGCGCGGCCGTCCGGCTCGACGCGCACGTCGATCGTCCGCTCGAGCGCGCGGGCGTCGGCCGCGGCGGGCGAGGGCGCGGTGACGGTGCGTTGGGCGGCGGCCGGCGGCGAGCAGGCGGCGAGCAGCAGCACGGGGAACAGCAGGCGGGGGGTCATCGGGCCACCTCCGTCCGCGCGGGGGTCCGTTCGAGGATCACCGCGGTGTCGGCGAACGCGCGCGCCGCGCCGACCACCCCGGCCAGCCCGGCGTACTCCTCGACGGAGATGTTCCGCTGACGGACCACGGTCCGGGTGCGCAGCACGAGCTGGCGGCCTTCCTGGGCGACGTGGGCCTCGAACGCGGCGACGTCGCCGTCGACGGACCGGTCGAGCGGTTCGGCGAGGTTCCAGCCGTCGGGCAGCTGGATCCGTTCCTCGGCGGTCACCGTCTGCGTGGAGCGCAGCAGCACCGGCGTCTTGCGCTTGGCGCCCTTGACGGCGTGGAGGTAGTCGGCGAGCCGGCCGCCGCCGAACGGGTGGCGGGCCAGCGGCAGCGTGAGGCGCATCACGTCCGGGCCGACGGCGGCGTGCCGCTCCGCCCGGTACTCGTATTCGAGGAAGAACCGCGGCTCCAGCTCGAACGGGTCGACCATCCGGTGGTCGCTGACCTCGGCCGCGGCGGCGAGGCGCTGGGCGATCTCCTCGACCTGGTGGCGGGTGTCGAGCAGCGAGGCGCGGCCGAAGGTGCGGCGCAACCGGTCCTCGAGGGCGCCGATGGCGGTGATGCGGACCGAGCCGACGAGGGAGCCGTCGGCGGCGAGGCGGGCGGTGCCGCGCAGCTCGAGGCCGTTGAGCTCGGGGCCCTGGGCCGGGGTGACGGCCAGGTCCTCGCCCGCCGGGCTGCCGACCAGGTAGTGCTGCTCGGCCTCGGCGCGCGACCACAGGTCGCGGGAGAACGGGGCCCAGGTCGGGTCGACCATCCGGTAGGAGCCGTCGGGCTGCCGCCAGGCGACGACGGCGTGGTTGAACTGGTCGGCCGCGATGCGCTCGACGCGCGAGCCGGCCATGGTCATCGCGGGGTAGGCGGTGAAGCCGGCGGCGCGCAGCATCGTGACCAGCATCCCGGCCTTGTCCTTGCAGACGCCGGCGCGGTGGTCGAAGGTCATGTCGCCGGCGTGCATCGTGTAGCCCTCCTCGGGGCCGATCGACATCCCGCGGTAGCGGATGTTGTGGGCGACCCACGAGTTGAGCGCGGCGACGCGTTCCTCGTCGGTGCGGGCCCCGGCGGTGATCCGCGCCACGGCGGCGCGGATCTCGTCGTTCGCCGCGAACTGCCCCTCGTTGGCCTCGAAGAACCAGCGGCTCTTCGCCGGCCAGTCGGGCACCGTCGCCATCACGACCTTGGGCAGGAAGTCGGAGATCCACGGCGCCCCGGGCTCCTCGGCCAGCGGCGGCAGGTCCTCGGCGCGGAACGCGTAGTGGAACGCCTGCTCGTCGAAGGTCGCCGCGACCGCGACCGGCGGGCCGTAGCTCTCGTACTGCAGCGGCCGCTCGCGCGGCGTCGAGACCTCGTAGCTCTTCTCGAGCACCGGCCACGGCTCGTCGCCGAACAGCACGGAGTCGTAGAAGTGGCCGCGCATCGGCGGCGCGAACCGCTCGTCGTCCTGGGGCTGGTCGAGGTACGCGATCTGGAACCCGGTGTAGTAGGTTTCGGTCAGCACGGCGTCGCCCACGGCGGGGCGCGGGACCTGGACCAGCTGCATCCGCAGGTCCCAGTAGATCGACGAGGCGGGCTGGGGCAGGTCGGCGCGCTCGGTGAGCGCCACGTCGGTGCAGGAGCCGTCGGCGTGCACGACGGCGACCCGGCGCAGCTCGAGCGCGCCGGTGGCGGGGTCGTAGTCGAAGCGCTGGACGGCGAGCCGGCCGGCGCCGGCCTCGGTCAAGGCCTTCTGCAGGCGGACGCGCACGACGTGGGCCTGGCCGCTC
>CAZMRP010000810.1:0-2633 GCA_964568275.1 uncultured Myxococcales bacterium | reverse complement strand
GAGGTCCGCGAGCTGGCCTTCGGCTGGGGCGACGCACCGCTGTTCGCGGGGCTGTCGTTCGACGTGCCGGCGGGCGAGGCGCTGGCGCTGCTCGGGCCGAACGGCGCCGGCAAGTCGACGATCCTGCGGCTGCTCGTCGGGCTGCTTCGTCCGCGCGCCGGCCGCGTGCGGCTCGACGGCCGGCCCCTCGACACGCTCCCGCCGCACGAGCGGGCGCGGTGCGTGGCCTACGTGCCGCAGGGGATCGACCCGCGGCTGCCGTTCACCGTGGCCGAGACGGTGATGATGGGGCGCTACGCCCACCTGCGCGGCCGGTGGGAGGGCGAGGCCGATCGGGTCGTCGTCCGGCGGGCGCTGGCGGCGATGCGGCTGGAAGCCGTGGCGGGCCGGCCGCTGGCGGAGGTGTCCGGCGGCGAGCGACAGCGGGCGATGATCGCCGCGGCGCTGGCCCAGGAGGCCCCGGTGCTGCTGCTCGACGAGCCGACCACGGCGCTCGACGTGCGCGGCCGCGTCGAAACCTTGTCCCTGCTCGAACGACTGCGACGGGACGAACACCGGACGGTCGTCCTCGTGACGCACGACGTCGACCTCGCCGCCCGCTCCTGCGACCGCGTCGTGCTGCTGGGGGCGCCGGGCGGGCCGGTGGTCGGAAGCGCGGACGAGGTGCTGGAACCTGTGCGACTGGAGGCCGCGTTCGGCATCCCGGTGCGCTCGTTCGAGCTGCCGGACGGCGGCGGCCGCGTCTTCGTGCCCTCGCCGGCGGCGGAGCGCCCGGTCGGCGGCGGCGAGGGGGGCGGATGACCGAGCGTGGTCGCGGCGTGCTGCTGCTGGCGGGCGGGGTGCTGGCCTGCCTCGCCGTGGTGCTGCTCGCCCCGCTGCTCGGCAGCCGGTCGATCGATCTCGGCCGCGCGCTGGCGGAGCTGGGGGACCCGCGGTCGCCCGACGCCTTGATCTTCTTCCAGCTGCGCCTGCCGCGCGTGCTGTGCGCCCTGCTGGTCGGCGGCGCGCTGTCGCTGGCCGGGCTGGCCCTGCAGGCGCTGACGCGCAACGGCCTGGCCTCGGAGTACACGCTGGGGGTGGCCAGCGGCGGGGCGTTCGGCGCGGTGCTGGCCCTGCGCCTGGGCTGGACCGCCGGACTGTGGGGACTGCCGGTGTCGGCCGTGGCGGCGCTCGCCGGGGCCGGCCTGGTGGCCGTGCTCGTGCTGGGGTGGGCGGGCCGCGGCCGCTACGACTCGAGCTCGCTGCTGCTGGCCGGCGTGACGATCGGGATGGTCGCGTCCGCCGGCATCCTGCTCCTGCAGTACCTGGCCGACGCCACGCAGTCGCACCTGATGGTGCGGTGGCTGATGGGAGGCCTGGACGTCGTCGGCTACGGCGCGCTGCTCGGCATCCTGCCGCTGCTGCTGACGGGCGGGCTGCTGGTCGGGCTGCACGCGGCCGAGCTGAACCAGCTGCTGCAGGGGGACGAACTGGCCGAGGCGCGGGGGGTGGCCGTGCGGCGGGTACGGGGGGCGGTGCTCGCCGGCGTGGCGCTGTTGACCGGGGCGGCGGTGTCGGTGGCCGGGCCGATCGGGTTCGTCGGGCTGATCGTGCCGCACACCGTGCGGCTGGTCGGGGGCCTCGACCATCGGCGGACGGCGCCGCTGGTGGTGCTGTGGGGCGGCGTGTTCCTGGCGGCGTGCGACACCGTGGCGCGCACGGTGCTGGCGCCGGCGGAAATCCCGGTCGGGGTGTTGACGGCCCTCATCGGCGGGCCGTTCTTCCTGTGGGTGCTGGGCGCGCGGCGGCGCCGGGTGACGCCGCTCTGAGCGCGATCCGTTCCGGCGCGTCCGGACTTCCGGCGGGTCGCGGTCCGGGCACCGGCCGGGTGGTCCCGGTCTTGACAGATCCCCAGCAGTTCGCCTAGTTTCTGCGGCGTCCGGCAGGACGCCGGATGGCCCTCAGCACGCTTTGGCGGCTCGTCGGCACACGGGCCAAGGAGCAGCGGGACCATGAAGGTCGAAAACGGCAAGATCGTGAAGCTCGAGTACAAGCTGACCAAGAAGAACGGCGAGCTCATCGAGTCCTCCTCCGTCAAGGGACCGATCGAATTCGTCGTCGGGCGGGGTCATTTCCTGCCCGGCCTGGAAGCCCGGCTGGTCGGCATGGATCCGGGCGAGTCGAAGACGTTCTACCTGACGCCCGAAGAGGGCTTCGGCGCGAAGGACTCCGGTCCGCTGCGCGAGATGCCCAAAACCGATTTTCCCGAGAACACCGAGTTCAAGGTCGGGGGCCGGTTCTCGGCGCGCCTGCCGGGCGGCATCGAGGTCTACTTCGAGGTCGTGGAGAACAAGATCGACCAGGTCGTGGTGCGCCTGCACCATCCGCTGGAAGGCGAGACCATCACCGCCGAGGTGACCGTGCTCGAGGTCCAGGAAGCCAACTAGTCGGATGTCGAGCGAAGGTCCCGGGGCGGGTCGCCGCCACGCGCCCGTCGCGGTGGCGCGCCGTGTCCCTGCGCCGCCTCCGCCGCTCGAGGACCCCGCGGCGCAGCTGCGCCAGCATCGGGTCTTCGTGTTGACCTGCGTCGCGCTCGTGTTCGCCGTGGTGTTCGCCGTGCCGGTGGTCTTCCTGCAGGTCCGCGCGGCGCCCGC
>CAZMRP010000809.1:0-2636 GCA_964568275.1 uncultured Myxococcales bacterium | reverse complement strand
GCGAGCGGGGCTGTCGAGCCACGCAACCATCTTGAGCAGGACGAGCACGGGCAACGACGCGACCTCGATCGTCTGCCCCGATTCGCCGAGCGGCGCGGCGATGGAGTGCCGCAGCGCAAGATCCAACCCGACCATGCTCATCGACTCGTCGTCCGGCCTCGCGCGGAACGAGCCCGACCTCAGGATCGCCTCGGTCGCCGGAAGGAAGTCGGCGACGACTTCGCCGGAAGCGGCCGACTCCGAACCGGGAGCCCGGTGCCTCCACCGGTGCGACGGGTCGCGTTCGAGTTGCCGCCAACCGAGTCCCGTCAGCAGTGACGCGAGGTCGGTCGTGTCGGCGACGACCGCCAGGTCGACGTCGCGCGTCACCCGGCGCAGCTCGATGTGGAACTGCAGCGCGGCCGCCCCGACCAGTACCATCCGCAGCTCCGGGCGCTCGCGCCTCAGCTCCGCCAGCGCGCCCACCTGCTCGGATGTGATGGCCAGCGTCACGGACGATGCTCCTCGCCGCCGCCCAGGTCGGCCAGGAATCGACGGCGGAGTTCCGCGGCTGCATCGCGGGCCCGGTCGTCGGCCTCCGCGAGCAGGTCGGCGTACACGAGCAGCGGATGCACGCAGCGTTCGTCGCTGCCCGAGAAGGCGGCCGGCCCCGGCGCTCGCGCCAGCCAGACGTCGCCGTCGGCCGACGGCACCAATCCCAGCTTCCGCACCGGCGGCGGCGGAACGGAGGCGAAGTAGAGCACCGTCCGCGGGCCGCGATAGTAGCCCGTCAGTCGATGAGCGGCCGCGCCTCCCCCCCAGCGCCAGGACGCACCGTCACCCAGACGCTCGGCGAGCGATTCCTCGACCAGATGAGGGTCTTTCCCTTCCGCGCGGAAACGCCCGATGGCCAAGCTGGGGAATAGCGTTGCGGAGAAGCCCGCGAGCCAGAACTCGGTCGCGCGGCGCAACCCGGCCGGTGCCCACTTGTGCCCGGTCCCCGCCGCCAGTGCGTCGCCCCGCGCGACGAGGCGCTTCCGCAGGTCGATGGCCGTCTGCGGGCTCACCTTCCCGGCCGCCTCGGCCAACGTTCGTGCGGGTGCATCGAGCAGCTCGCTGCGGGCGAGCAACGCGAACAGCACGCGGTAGGCGGGGGCGCGCAAGGCCTTCTCGGTTGGGCCTGACGACGCCCGCGCCCGTCCCTGGATCCGGGCCTGGTAGCGGTTTCCAAGTTGCAGGCTGCAGTTGCCTGCAAGGTCGACGAAGTTGACGCCGTGCCCGGCCAGGAAGTCACCGAGGTACCGGCCGACGACGGGTGTCAGCACGACCAGCCCCGGAATGCGCCGCCCCAGGCCTGCCAGATGTTCGGCAACGTCGCGCCCGAGCAACGACCGCGTCCGTCGCAACGGCAGACGGAACGTCTCGGTCGGCGTCCGGACGATCAGTGTGGCGTCGACGGGCACGCCCCTCGGTGCGGCCCGAAGTTCCGCCGTGCGGACGAACGTCAGGCCTCGCAGGACTTCCAAGTAGCCGTCGGGGTCGTCGGCAGGTCGTTTCATGTCTGGAAACGTGTCATGTTCAGTAGTAATAGTCAAACAGGATATTCACGGATCCAGCTTCCCGACGATCCGTCGAGCGTCCTCGAGGACCGACTGGGCGGTGGTCGCAAGAGGGGGAACCGCCGCGCTGCCGTACGCTCGCGCCAGGCCGTCGGCCTTGGCCACCAGCGCGGCCGTCTCCAGCGTGAGTCGCCCCGCAGGCACGAGCACCTCGAACAGCAGTCGCGCGGCCGGCAGGTCCGGCTCCGTCCCCGCCGCCAGCCCGCCCACCGCGGCCACCATCGCGTCCCGCGCCGCCACGATCGCCTCGGCGGGGAGCCCGGCCGCGACCATCGCCTCCGCCGCCCGCAGCTTGCGCCGGGCGAGCGCCGCCGCCCCGCGCCGACCCTCGACCTCGATGTCAGGCTCCATCGCCATGCCCGTCGCCACGACCTTGGCCCGCGCGAACGGCGACGCCTCGCCCAGCAGCGACAGCGGCTCCACCGCCGCGCGCGGCACCGCCACCGCGCCGCACGACTCGGCCGCAGCACGCGTCACCTCGTCCACGGAATCAACCACGGCGACCATCCGCCCGTCGGCCAGCTCCACCACACGGTCCAGGCGGCATCCGAGGATCGCCGGCAGGCGCGAGGCGTCGGCGGGTCCCTGCCCGCTCGCCGGGGCGGCCGCGGTGTCGGACGAGGACTTCGGCATCCAGATGATGGTCGCCCAGCCGTTCCAGTTCTGATCCGTTGTTGCTGGCGGAATTTGCCGCCATCGCCGGCGCGGCTTATCCTCTTCGGCGTCTTGGCGCGGAGGGAGGAACCATGGGCGGCTGTTGCTGCGGTCTGGCTCTGCCGGCAAAGGAGGTCTTTACCGGTGAGGACAGGACCTACCGGCGCGTCCTCCGGGTGATCGTCGTCCTAAATGCGGCGATGTTCGTGGTCGAACTGGCGTCGGGACACTTCGCCCGCTCCATGGCGTTGCAGGCGGACTCCCTCGATTTCCTCGGCGATGCCGCCACCTACGGGCTGACGCTTTACGCCAACGGCCGCGGGCCGCGCTTCCGCGCCAATGCCGCCCTCACACGGTCCACTCCGGCAAGCTCCATCGGGTCCG
>CAZMRP010000808.1:0-2643 GCA_964568275.1 uncultured Myxococcales bacterium | reverse complement strand
CGACGGCGGCGGCAAGCGCGGCGCACGCGGCACGGAACGGGCGGCGGCGGGTCGTTGCCGGTTGCATGGCTGCCTCCTTCGACGGCTCGGCCTCCGGGAACGTGGGCGATCGCATGTTAGCACCGAACGGGCCGCGCGGATTCTGCACGAAGGGCGCATCGAAACGGCGACGAACGGCCCCGGCCTGTTGTAGGATGCCGGCCCATGGCGGGACGGACCATCGCGATCGGCGACCTCCACGGCGACCTCCAGCAACTGTTGCGGCTGTTCGAACGCTTCCCGGCCCTCGACGCACACGACACGCTGGTGTTCCTCGGCGACTACATCGACCGCGGGCCCGACTCGCGCGGCTGCGTGGAGTTCGTGTCGCGCGAGCTGCCGCAGCGGACCCCGGCGACGGTCGTGGCGTTGTGCGGCAACCACGAGGACGCGTGGCTGCGGGTGATCGACCACGGCTGGCCGGAGTTCCTCGGGCCCCCGGGCAACGGCGTGCTGCAATGCTACCGCTGCTACACCGGACAGCCGCAGCCCGAGCTGGGTCAGGTGCCGACCGAGGAGGAGTACGCCGCGATGGCGCGCGGGGCATTCTTCCCGCCGGAGCACGTCGCCTGGTTCCGCGCGCTGCGGCCGTGGCACGAGGACGAGCATGCGATCTACGTCCACGCCGGCCTGCCGTGGTTCGAGGGCCGCTTCCTGCATCCGTCCGAGGTCGACCCGGTGATGGCGCTGTACTGGGTGCGCGAGGAGACGTTCTTTCGCCAGTACCAGGGCAAGCACGTCGTGATCGGCCATACCTCGACCAACGAGCTGCCGCAGGAGCTGAGCAAGTTCACCCCGGCCGACCCCGACGACCTGTGGGCCGGCGACTACGTCACCGCGCTCGACACCGGCTGCGGCAAGCCCGGCGGCTTCCTCACCGCCTTCGAGCTGCCGTCGCGCTTCGTCTACGAGACGCGCTGAGCCTTTCCCCCTCGTCGTGGTCGTCGTCGAGCGGTCCCCCGGGGACGTCGCGCCGCGCACCGCTCTCGCACCCCGCACCGCTCGACACCCGTGACCGCTCCGGCTACCCTGACGACGATGCGCGACGCACACCGGGGTCGAGCGTGGGGCTGCGCCGCCGTGCTGTTCGCGCTCGGCGGTACCGCCGGCTGCGGCGGCGGCACCGCGCTCGCCGGCGACGCCGGACCGACCGACGGCGTCGAATCGCCCGACGACGGCGACGACGCCGGACCGGCCGACGACGCCACGACCGACGACGGCGACGACACGGCCGCCTGCACGACCGACGAGCAGTGCGACGACGGCCTGCGCTGCAGCGGTTTCGAGCGCTGCGTCGGCGGGACGTGCGTCGCCGGGCCGGCGCCCGACTGCGACGACGGCGTCGACTGCTCCGAGGACGACTGCTCCGAGACGCCGCCGTACTGCGTGCGCGTGCCGCGTGACGACCGTTGTCCGCCCGGCTGGGCGTGCACGTTCGACGGCTGCGTCGGCGAGTGTCTCGACGACGGCGACTGCGACGACCGCGACGACTGCGACGGACGCGAGTCCTGCGTGGCGGGGCTCTGCGTCCCCGGCATGCCCCCCGACTGCGACGACGGCGTGGCCTGCACCGTGGACGGCTGCTTCGACGGGACCTGCCGGTCGCTGCCCGACCACGGTCGCTGCGCGCCCGGCGAGCTGTGCGACCCCGTGCGCGGCTGCCTCGCCGCCCCGTCCTGCGCCTCGACCGACGACTGCGACGACGGCGACGACTGCAACGGCCGCGAGGCCTGCCTCGCCGGCACCTGCGTCCCCGGCACGCCCGTCGACTGCGACGACGGCGACGACTGCAACGGCCTGGAGTGGTGCCTCGCCGGGACCTGCCGCCCGGGACGGCCGCTCGACTGCGACGACGGCGACGACTGCAACGGCCGCGAGACCTGCCGCGACCTCCCGGAGTGTTGCGCGCCGGCACCCGAGGTCTGCGACGGCCTGGACCAGGACTGCGATACGACGCCGGATGACGGCCTGAGCTGCTTCTACCTCGACGACGCCGTGCTCCGGCCCTACGAGGGTCCGGCCTGCGCCCGCGACTTCTACGGCTACGACGACCCGCGTCCCGACGCCGCCAATCTCGCGCCCGACCTCGCGCAGCCCGACACGCTCGTCGTCCTGGCACACGTCGGCGCGGGCCGCTGTGCCGGCCGCGCCGCCGTGATCGCCGTGGCGGACGCCGCCGACGGCAGCGGCGGCACGGCGCGGTTCGAATGGACGTCGGACCCGATCGAGGTCTCCCCGATCGTCGTGTCCGACGACCCGGACGACTGCCGACACAACGACCGGCTCGACGCCGGCCGGTGCGACTGGGACTGGACCGCGACCACCACCGACGGCGTGGCGCTCGGCGACTACGCCGGCGACTTCTGCCTGTACCTGCGCGTGCGGACCCCGGTCGGCTTGTCGGCGCTCCGGGTTCTCGATGCCGCCGGGCCCGCACGGTCCCGCGCGTTCGAGAGCGTGTTCTCGGTCTGCCGACGCACGCTGCCGGCGGCGCCGTAGCGAGCGGCCGCCACGGCCGGCGAAGAGGAGGCTGCCATGCCCGTTTGCCGTCACCGCGCCACCCAGCCGCAACCGGGAAGCCCGGTCCGATGGCGGCCGCTCGGC
>CAZMRP010000807.1:0-2644 GCA_964568275.1 uncultured Myxococcales bacterium | reverse complement strand
CCGCCGGAGGGCGGCGGTCCCGGCATCCCGAGCGACATGTATGCCGTCCACGACTTCGTCGACGGCTTCTGGACGGTGAGCGACCTGCTCCCGTGCCCGGCCGGGCTCGGCTGCTGCTGGAACGCCCGCTGCAACGAGCCCGAGGTCTACCTGACCGACGAACGCGGCAACGTCTTGAATACCCTGTACGTGACGCAGGCCACCGGCCTCCACCCCTCCGCCTTCGGCGAGATGCAGGTCGCCGTCGTTCGCGACATCAACGGCAACCGCGTCCACGACGTCGCGATCAGCGCGCCGTACGCCGCCGGCGAGAACAACACCGTCCAGGGCAAGGTGTTCACCTTCGACGGCGCCACCTTCGAACTGCTCCGCATCCGCGAACAGCCCGGCGCCTTCGGCGAGGCCCTCGGCCGCGTCGAGGGCGGCCTGGCCACGCGGGTCCGGCCTCTGTTCTCGTTCGACGAACTGGCGACCGACCTCTCGATCGCGACCAGCGAGCCGATCCGCCGCGGCCTGGTCCTCGCCGACCGCTGGGGCATCGAGAGCGCCTTCGTTCCGGAGCCGCAGGACAGCTACGGCACCTTCGCCGAGCGGATCACCTCGGCCTGGATCGGGGGCCGGGAGCTGGCCGTCGTCTACAGCCCGACCTGCGCCGGCCTCACCGACATCGGCTGCCTCATCGGCTACGACCAGTACGGCACGGCGGCCTGGGAACTGCGGGGCTGGCAGAGCGGCAACGAATTCGGCGCGAGCTTCGACTCCGACGGCGACTACGCCGTGGTGGGCGTTCCCGGCTACAACCAGGGCACCGGAGGAATGGTCCGCGTGATCGATCTGCGACGCAACCGGGCCTGGAACATCACGCAGCGCAGCCGCGTCGCCGACTTCGGCCGCCACGTCGCCATCGTCGAATCCGCGGCCGGACCGCGCATCGTCGCGTCGATGCTCCGCGACGGTGCCCACCGCGTCGTCCAGATGACGCTCCAGGGCCAGGTCCTCCGCGAGCACGGCGTGCCCGAGACCTGGGAGGTCGTCGGCATCGTTTCGCCGACCCGCGGGGACGGGACGACCGACGAACGATACGCGATCGTCTACCGCACCGATGACGGCTGGGTGATGCACCAGTGGTTCCGGGCGAGTGCCGAGCGGGCGCGCTGATCCGGGACGGGAGGGACACGATGACGCGCGCGATTCTGCTTCTCCTGCTGCTGTCCGTCGTCGCAGGTTGCGGTGACGACGACGGCGGGCCGGCCGAGAACACCGCGGCCGCCTGCCGCGACGGCGCCGACAACGACGGCGACGGCGCCACCGACTGCGCCGACTCCGACTGCGCTGACTTCGTCTTCTGCGTCGACGCCGGCACCGATGGCGATGCCGACGGCGCTCCCGACGGCGACACGGACATCGATGTCGACTCCGACGAGACGGACGACGGTCTCGTCGAGGCCGATGTCGCCGAGGATGCCGACGGGGTCGGGGACGAAGCGCCCGACGTGACCGCGGACGAGTCATCCGACGAAGCAGGCGACGTGCCGGGAGACGTTGCCGACTTCGAGGCCGAAGCCGACGACGGCGGCACCGGCTGCCTCCCCGGCGAGGACGGCTGCGGTCCGACGGAGCTGTGCGGCGACGGCCTCGACAACGACTGCGACGGCGAGGTCGACGAGCCCGACGCCGGCTGCACCTGCACCTACGGCGACGTCCAGCCCTGCTTCCCCGGCCCGCCGTGCGGCCGCCACGTCGGCGGCTGCGTTGACGGCTGGCAGGCGTGCGGGCGCGCGGGCGCCTGGGGTCCGTGCACCGAGGCGCTCGCGGCGGAGGACGAGCTGCCCGACGGGAAGGACAACGACTGCGACGGCGAGACCGACGAAGGCCTGACCGCCACGCCGACGATCCGCTGCCCGACGTCGTTCGAGTCGCTTCCCGGCCGCTGGTGGACGCTGCGGTGCGAGGACCTCTGCTCGCCCACGGCCGGCGGTCCGTGCGACTGCACCTGGTCGATCCTGCCGCCCGCCGGGAGCGGGACGCTCACGGTTCCCGACCGGCTGGCCGAGACCACCCGCGTGTACCTCGACACCTCGGGCAACTTCATCGTCACCGCCACGATCCTCGACCCGCGTCTCGACACCTGGCGCTGTTCCTTCGCGCTGCGGGCGGTCCCGCCCGGCCTGGAGGTCGACCTGTGGTGGGACGACCCCGATCCCTGGCGACCGGGCAACATGGACCTCCATGTGCACCGCGTTCCGCCGCGCACGCCGTGGTTCACGACGGACGACTGCCACTGGGGTAACTGCGGCGGCCGGGACGGCACCTACCTGATCGATTGGGGCTACGCCGACACGCCGCTCGCCGACTGCCCCGACCTGCCGCCCGAGCGTTCCTGGTGGGACTTCGTCCCGCGCCGCGGCTGCCCCAACCCCCGCCTGCCGCTGGAGAGCTTCATCGGCCCGGCCGGCGAGCTGTTCTCGCTCGACGTTCCGAACACCGGCGACGGCTTCCGCGTCGTGAGTCACTTCTACGAGGACGGCGAGTCGTGGGGCGAGTTGCCGACCCCGGGGTACGTCCGCATCGTCTGCGCCGGCCGACGTGTCGCGCAGTTCGGACCCGTGACGCTCACCAGCCGCGACTACGGTACCGGCGACCT
>CAZMRP010000806.1:0-2648 GCA_964568275.1 uncultured Myxococcales bacterium | reverse complement strand
ACAACTCGATCCGCTCCGCCAGCTCGAGCCGCGCCACGTTCTCGCGCGCCACGGCCAGCGCCTCGGCCGACACGTCGAGGGCCGTGATCCGGGCCGCGGGTCGCTGCCGCGCCACCGCCACGGCGACGGCCCCGGAGCCCGTGCCGACATCGACCACCAGCCAGGACGCCGCCGCGTCCGCCAGCGCCGCCAGCGCCTCCTCGACCAGCAGCTCGGTCTCGGGTCGCGGCACGAGCACCCGCCGGTCGACGAGCAGGTCGGCGTTCCAGAACTCCCGGTGCCCCGTGATATAGGCCACCGGCTCCCCCGCGCGCCGGCGCCGCAACACCTCGCGCACCGCCGCCCGCTCGCCCTCGGTCAACGGCGCGTCGTGCCGCACGTAGAGCCCGACGCGGTTCGTGCCCAGCGCGTGGGCCACGAGCAGCTCGGCGTCGAGCCGGGCCGACGGCACGCCGCGTCGCGCCAGGTCGCCGGCGATCCAGGCGACGATCTCCAGCACCGTCCACGGCCCGTCGGTGCGCCGCACCGTCGCCGGCGCCGCGTGCCCGCCGCAGCTTCCACCCCCGCTCGTCGTGTCCACCCGCGGTTTCACCCTGCCACCCGCCGCCGGTTGCCCCCGCCTCCGCGACTGTATACCGTTCCGACCGTCGGGGGGAACGGACGACGGATGGCGATCCGCATCGGAACCAGCGGCTTCGGCTACGAGGATTGGCGCGAGGTGCTCTACCCGCGCGAGCTGCCCAAACGGCGGTTCCTCGAGGCGTACGCGCGGGAGTTCGACCTGGTCGAGCTGAACTACACGTACTACGGCATGCCGGAGGCGCGGACGCTGGCCGGTCTGGTGCGCCGCACGCCGGACGGCTTCGGTTTCGCGCTGAAGCTGCACGGTTCGATGACCCACGCGCGGGACGCCGACGACACGGTGTACCGCGCGTTTCTCGAGGCGCTGCGGCCGCTGGTGGAGGGCGGCCGGCTGCTCGCCGTGCTGGGGCAGTTCCCCCAGTCGCTGCACCCCGACCGCGAGGCCCGCACCTACCTCGAGCGGCTGCGCGGGCGGCTGGCCGGGGTGCCGCTGGTCTTCGAGTTTCGGCATCGGGGCTGGATCCGCGACGAGGTCCGCCGCTGGCTGCGCTCGCTCGGCGTCGGCTACTGCTGCGTCGACCAGCCCGACCTGCCGCAACTGGTTCCGCCCGTGCTGTGGGTCCCCGCCCCGCCCGCCTACGTCCGCTTCCACGGACGCAACGCCGGGAAGTGGTACGAGCACGACGTCCCGGCCGAGCGCTACGACTACCGCTACTCGGCGGACGAGCTGGCGGAGTGGCGGGACCGCCTGCGGCGGCTGGAGACGAAGGCCGGGACGACGCTGGTGTTCTTCAACAACCACTTCCGCGGCAACGCCGTCCACGACGCCCGCGCGCTGCGGGGACTGCTCGCCGCCGGGGACTAGGGCCCGACCGCCCGGTCGTGCTATGAAGCCCGCGGCCGGACCGGAACGCGCCCGGCCCACCGAAAGGAGCACCGGCGATGCACTTCGAGATCGTGCACACCCTCCCCGCGGACCCCGACACCGTGATGCGCGTGATGCTGGAGCAGGCCTACTACGAGTACCTCCAGCAGCACCACCCGGACGTCGACCGGATCGAGATGCTGTCGGTCGAGGACCAGGGCACCACCGTCCGGCGCCGCGTGCACTACCAGCTCAAGCCGATCATCAAGAGCGTCGGACCGAAGAAGGTCCCGCCGGAAGCGATGGCCTGGGTCGAGGAATCGACGATCGACAAGGCGAGCCGCCGGCAGACGTTCCGCAACGTGCCGGTGCTGGACTGGGTCCAGGCGCGGATGACCAACGCCGGGACGATCGAGTTCACCGACGCGGGCGGCGGCCGGACGAAGCGGGTGCTGGACGGCGAGCTCAAGATCAAGTTCCCGCTGCTCGGCGCGATCGCCGAGCGGATCATCTACGGCAAGGCGAAGAGCCTGCTGGACGGGGAAGCGCGCCTGTTCGACGAGTACCTCAAGTCCCGCGGCTAGCCGAAAACCCGCCGCACGTTCTCGCGGAGCAGCTTGCCGATCACCCGCGCGGGGACGCGCCGGTCGAGCAACGCCCGGACCAGGTTGCCGATCTGCGTCGGGTCGCGCAGGTCGCGCGGCACGAAGATCAGGCCGTCCCAGTCCGAGCCGAGCGCCGGGAGGTCCTCGCCGCCGACCCGCCACAGGTGCTCGAGGTGCGCCGCCACCACGTCCGCCGTGTCGCCGCCGAGGAACTGCGTGCCGTAGATCACGCCGACGACGCCGCCGGTGCGGGCGAGGTCCCGGATCGCCGCGTCGTCGAGATTGCGCCACATCGGGTGCACCGCCGCGACGCCCGCGTGCGACGCGAGCACCGGTCCCCGCGCCTGCGCCAGCACGTCGGCCCGCGTGCGCACCGAGGCGTGCGCGACGTCCGGCAGGACCCCGCACGCCTCGCAGGCCTCGACCAGCGCCCGGCCGTAGTTCGTCAGCCCGCCGTCGGGCCGCATGCCGAGGCCGATGCGCGGCGTGCCGGCCGCGTTCCGCGAGAAGTGCGTCAGCGTCAGGTAGCGCAGGCCGCGCCGCGCCCAGCCCTCCAGCGGGTCGAGCCGGCCCTCGAGCGCCTGGGCCCCCTCCAG
>CAZMRP010000805.1:0-2648 GCA_964568275.1 uncultured Myxococcales bacterium | reverse complement strand
CCCGCCGCCGGGAGCGGAGGCGGAGGGCGCGGCCGTCCAGCGCGGCCGCGACGCGGTGCGCGAGTTGCTGGCCGAGGCGTCCTGGCGGTCGGGGATTCCGGAGCCGGTCCGCTTCGGCGGCGCCGCCACCACCGAGGCCGGCGACGAGCCGCCGCCGGAAGTACCGGTGCGCGGAGACTGAGCGGTCTCGCGGCGGGCGCTCCGGGGGGCTAGGGGTTCGCGGCGACGCGCGCCAGCAGCCCGGGGAGCATCTCGTCGTCCTGCGGGTCCACGGGGTCGAGCAGCAGCTTGCGGTAGGCCTCGACGGCGTCCGCCAGGCCGGTGTCGAGCTGCGCGCGGCGCTCCCAGGCCAGCTGGTCGCACAGCGCCACCCAGTCGGTGAGCACGCACATCCGGTCGATCACGTGCCGCCCCACCGCCTCGACCCCCGTCGGCGTCGCCCGGCCCAGCCGCGCGATCCGCCCGCGCACCTCGTCGAGCAACGTGCGGGCGCGCGCCGCGTGCTCGCCCGGCAGCTCGCGCTCCAGTGCCGCCACCTCGGCCTCGAGCGCTCCGAGCCACGGCTCGTGCAGGCCGCGGGTGGCGAAGTCGCGCAGCACCTGGGCGATCAGCGTGTTGTGGGTGCCCTCCCAGCTCTCGATCACGATCGCGTCGCGGTACAGCCGGGGCAGCGGCGAGAAGTCCTCGATCGTGCCGTTGCCGCCCAGCACCTCGATCGCGTCGCGGACGCCGCGGGTGCAGGCCAGCGCGGTCCAGTACTTGTTGATCATCACCGCGATCCGCCGGGCGCCGACCAGCTCCTTCCCGGCGCGGCCGGTGTCGATCCGGTCGGACCACTCGAGGATCCGGAAGGTCGTGACCAGCGAGGCCTGGAGCCCGAGCCGGATCCGCGCCACCCGCTCCGCCACCGCCGGGTAGCCGCCGATCCGTCGCTCGAACGCCTCGCGGTGCTGGCCGTAGGCTTGCGCCTCCTCGAACGCCCGACGCAGGATGCCGCAGGCCGCCACCGCGTTGTGCACGCGGGAGGTGTCGAGCACCACGCCGACCAGGTTGCGGAAGCCGTGGTCCAGCGGGCCGATCGCCTCGGCCGACGCGCCGTCGAACTCGATCTCGCCGGTGGGCATGGACCGCGTGCCGATCTTGAGCTTGAGCCGGCGGAGCCGGAAGCCGTTGGGGCGGCCGTCCAGCAGCCGCGGGACGAGGAACAGGCCGAGGCCCCGGGTGCCGTCGGCGGCGCCGGCCGGGCGCGCGCTGACCACGAACAGCCCGGCGTCGGCCACCGAGCAGAACCACTTCTCGCCCGTGACGCGGTAGCGGCCCGGCTCCCCGGCCACCGGCTCGGCCACGCAGGCGTTGAGCCCCACGTCGGACCCGCCCTGGACCTCGGTGACGAACTGCGCGGCGTGCAGCCGCTTGTCGTAGTCGGTGTCGAGCAGCGCGGGGAGCCAGCGGGCGCGCTGCTCCGGCGTGCCGGCGCGCTGCAGCAGCTTGATCGCTCCCGCCGTGCAGGCCACGGGACAGGCGTGCCCCGCCTCGCCGTTGCGGTCGAGCAGGTAGGCCAGGCCGCCCGCCAGCACCTCGTGCCCCGGCTCGCCGATCACCGACAGGATGCCGCTCGACCAGAACGCGCGGCCGATGCGGTGGTGCGCCGGGTGGAACACCACGTCCTCGCGTGCGTGCCCGAGCGCATCGTGGCGGCGCAGCACCGGCAGGTGCTCGTCGCGGTTGGTCTCGAACACGTCGGCGTCGACGTCCCGCGCCCGGTTCGCCGCGACCCGCAGCCGGGGCTCGGCGGCGGCCCAGGCGTCGCCGAGTCGGCGGCGCGTCACGGAGCGGAAGCAGGGGTCGGCCTCGAGCGGGTCGCGGTCGAGCAGCGCGCGCCAGGCCGTAAGCTCGGCGCGTCCGCGCTCCTGTCCGGGGATCGTGCGGTCGTCCATCGTCGTGTCCTCCCGTACCGGGACGTCGCTCTTCGGGACCCGGTGCCGGCGAGCCTAGTGCGAGCCGGCGCCAAAGAGAACCGTCCTCGCGAGCCCTGGGCGGCGGCCGTCGCGCACTGTACGGCGCGATCGTACGGTGTACGGTCGGCCCGGCCCGCGGCCGGCGTTCGGGGGGAGCCGCGGCGTCGCGCCGCGACCGACGGGGCAGCGCTCCAACCGACCGGGATTGCAGCACGGGACCGACGAGCGGTCCGCCGGCTCGTGGGTTCGGGCCGCTCGCCGCCGGGCTGGCCCGGAACCGGCAAGGCCGTCCGTGTACGCAGAGCACCGGGCGAGACCGGGCGGAAGGAGGGGCCGACGATGACGACGAAACCGACGTTGCTGGTGGTGGACGACGAACAGGTGGTGTGCCTGAGCTGCAAGGCGATCTTCGCTTCGCAGGGCTTCGACGTGGAGACGGTCAACGATCCGCGCGAGGGGCTGAAGCTGGCGCGGGCGCGCCACTTCTCCGCGATCCTGCTCGACATCATGATGCCGGAGATGAACGGCATCGAGTTCCTCGAGCGGCTGCGCGAGTTCGACGCGACGGTGCCGGTGATCATCATCACCGGCTACGCCAGCGTCTCCAACGCCGCCGAGGCGATGCGGCTGCACGCCTCGGACTACATCCCCAAGCCGTTCACCCCGGCCGAGTTGCGGGCCGCGGTGGCG
>CAZMRP010000804.1:0-2653 GCA_964568275.1 uncultured Myxococcales bacterium | reverse complement strand
ACACCGTCAATGAGCGACACGGCTTCGCCACCCCGGCGCGCGTTCGCCGCGGAAACCTCGCGCTCGGCCACCCGCAGCTCGTCCCGCAACTGGGAGTCGAAGATCGCTCCCACCGCCGCCTCGTCGTCGAGCTCGTCCAGCCGATCCGCGCGGCGCTCCGGGCGCGCCTCCGGATCCTCGGGGTCCGGCGGCAGCGGCACCGGCGCCCACGTCCGCGGGTCCTCGAACCGCGCGTCGTACAGCTCGTCGACCTCGCGCGCCACCTCCGGCAGGATCGCCTGCGTGCAGTTCGTCTCGCCCGGACCCGAGGGGTCGCGCCAGAAGAACGACCGGTCGCGGACGTCGAGGTGCACGAACCCCGAGACCGGGTAGTAGCCGACGCCCACCCGGCCGAATTCGCGCGCGTACGCCGCGACCTCCTCGTTGGGCACGCCGGGGACGATCAGGTCCACCGCGCGCCCCACGTGGTGGTTGCTCGTGCGACCGTCCTCCTCCGGCAGCCGGATGCCCGACACGACGACGAGCTCCCGCGCCTCGAAGTGGAACGCGATCACGTACAGCAGCCGCACCAGCCGCGGGTCGACGCTCGCCTCGCAGCCGCGACGCGAACCGCAGAAGATCGAGCGGAGCTGCTCCGCCGCCTCCGTCGTCACCTCGCCCTGCTCGTCGAACGGCACGAGCGTGACGCTCCGGCCGCCGTGCACCGCCCGCAGCCGCAGCTCACGGTACGGCCCGACCCACCGCGGCTCGGGCAGGCTGCCGTCGGGGATCCGAAGCTTCGCCATCTTCAGCAGGTACTCGGGACTCGCGGTCCCCATCCGGCAGTCCGGGTCGTGTCGCCGGCCGTAGTAGGTCCGCGCCGCAGGCTCGGCCGCCTGTGCGCCGGCGTCCTCGACCTCCTGCGCCTGCGCGGTCGGCTCGAGCAGCAGGATCAGCCCGAGCGCCGTCACCAGCAGGACGGGGAGGCGGATGGAAGACCACATAGTAGGAGTTTATCCTACCTGTGTCCTCCCTTGTCAACAAAGGGGAATTTTGCGAACGGGGTGGTCCTGCCGCTCGCCCGGCTAGAACGCGAACCGGGTGTTGAACAGCACGTCGAAGTTCCAGGAAAACTCGGGGAACATCGCATTCATGGCGAGTTCTCCGCCGAGGCCGAGCCAGTCGTACATCATCCAGTAGTACTGGAGGCCGAGGCCGACGGTGCCGTAGCCGGAGGCCTTGTAGAACGGTTTGTAGACCTTGCACTCGGGGATGGGTGAGGAACCCGCGCAGGGCTCGCTGCCGTCGAAGCGGACGCCCTGGTTGAATTCGACTCGCGGCACCATGTGGACGAGGACGCCGGCGCCGCCGTCGAGGAACACGCCGAGGAGGTGGACCTCCTCGAGGCGGAACCACCAGGTGCCGCGGGCTTCGACGAGCCAGGGGAAGCCGGAGTAGTCGAGGTCGAAGGGGAAGCCCATGCGGAAGTTGAGGGCGATCGAGACTTCCGGGATGACGAACCAGCCGAAGCCGAGGCGGAGGGCTCCGCCGCCGAGGGCGAGGCCGGGGCCGACCTCGGAGCCGTCGCGTTCGTCGTCGGGGCCGTACATCGATTCGCCGGTGAACGGGTCGGTGTACCACAGCGGCTCCTTGGCGGTCTTGCCGATGACGCCGAAGGAGAGGCCGACGCCGACGTCGAGGTACAGGCCGAGCATGCCGGTGTCGCTCGGGTCGGGGGGTTTGGGGCCGCAGCAGCCGAGGGAGCAGATCTCGCCGGGCAGGCAGTCGTCGTCGAAGGCGCAGGAGCGGCAGACGGCGCCGCCGGGCTCGCAGGTCATGCCGGGCGGGCACTCGCCGCCGCTCTCGGCCGAGCGGCCGTCGGGGAGGCAGGCCGGGGCCTCGGTGCCGTCCGGCCGCAGCGGCAGGGCGCCGCCGATCGACGGCAGCATCAGGATCTCGTGCGGCGCATCGGGGGTCCCGGCGACGCCGAGCACGGTGCCGGCGGCATCGACCACGTTGACCGCGTACTCCCAGGTCTGGGGCTGGATCATCGAGCACGGGATCTCGCCCCAGAAGCCGCCCGGGATCGGGCTCATCTGCACCAACTGCCAGCCGGTCTCGCCGCGCGAGCGGAAGTACAGCGTCGCGCCGACGATCGGCATGTTGGGGTTGGTCTCGACGGAGATCGGGACCGGGTGGTTCCACATCTGCTGGGTCACCGGCGCGTGCCGCAGCGCCTCGGGCGGCGGCGGCGGCGGCGGCAGGAGCGGCCCCTGTGCGCGCGCCGTGGCCAGCACCGCGTCGACGTCGGGACCGGACCACGAAGGCGGAATCTGCACCGCCGGGTTGCAGGCCAACGCCATCCGCAACCGCTCGATCGCCGGCTCCTGCTGTCCGAGCCACAGCAGCGTGACCGCGCTCAGCGCGAGCGCCGTGGCGGCGGTCGGCCCGGCGAGCTGGTTCTGCTTGACGATCGTGACGGCTTCCTCGAGCAGCCGGCCGGCGGCCTCCACGTCGAGCGCCGTCTCGTAGGCTTCCATCGCCGCGTTGATCCGCACCGTCACCTCCGCCTCCATCGGATTGCCGCTCGTCGGCGGCGGAGGAGGTGGTGGCGGAGCGGCGTCGACCACGACGGGCGGCGGCGGCGGAGCGGCGTCGACCACGACGGGCGGCG
>CAZMRP010000803.1:0-2656 GCA_964568275.1 uncultured Myxococcales bacterium | reverse complement strand
CGGCCGAGGCCGTCGGTCCGGCGGCGGCGGGGGCCTGCGGCGACGCGGGGGGCGTCGGCACGGCGGGTGGCGGTGCCGCGGGGGAGGGTGCCGGCTCGGCCGGCTGCGCTCCCATCCCGCCCTCGTCGATCACGGCGAGCACCTGGCCGACGTGGACCTTGTCGCCGCGCTGCCCCGCGAGGCGCACGACGCGTCCGCTCTTCGGCGACGGGATGGTGACGGCGGCCTTGTCGGTCTCCACGTCGACCAGCGGGTCGTCCTCGCGGATCGCGTCGCCCTCGGCCACGTGCCACTTGAGGATCTCGCCTTCGTGGATCCCCTCGCCCAGGTCCGGCAACTTGAATTCGAACATCGGCGCCTCCTACCGGTAGTCGAGGGTCTCCTCGATCGCCCGCTGCACGCGCTCGGCGTTCGGGATGTACGCCTCCTCGCGCGAGAAATACGGGGTGACGACGTCGTAGCCGGTGACGCGCGCGATGGGCGCCGCCAGCCGGTCCAGCGCGCGATCGTTGACCCGCGCGACGATCTCGGCGGCGACGCCGATGTGTCGCGGCCCCTCCTGGACGACGACCGCCCGGCCGGTCTTGCGGATCGACTCGAGGAACGTGCCGGCGTCGAGCGGCGACAGCGTGAGCAGGTCGATGACCTCGATGCCCGCGCCGCGCCGCTCGCGGACCGCCGCGGCGGCCTGCAGGGCGGGGCGCATCATCGCGCCCCAGGCGATCAACGTCAGGTCGTTGCCGGGCTCCACCACCTGGGCCCGGCCGAGCGGCAGCGTCTCCTCGTCCTCGGGCACCTCCTCGCGGAACGCGCGGTACGAGCGCTTCGGCTCGAGGAACACCACGGGGTCGGGGTCGCGGATCGCGCTGACCAGCAGGGCGCGCGCGTTGCGCGGCCCCGAGGGGACGACGACCTTGAGGCCGGGGACGTGGGCGAAGGTCGCGTCGGGAGTCTCCGAGTGGTGTTCGAGGGCCCGCACGCCGCCGCCGTAGGGCATCCGCACGACCAGCGGCACCGTGTACTGCCCCTGCGTGCGCGAGCGGAAGCGCGCGCCGTTGCCCTCGAGCTGCGCCAGCGTCAGGTAGCTGAAGCCGCAGAACTGGATCTCGGCCACCGGCCGCAGGCCGGCCAGCGCCATGCCGATCGCCGTGCCGACGATCGCCCCCTCGGCCAGCGGCGTGTCCACCACCCGCTGCTCGCCGAACTTCTGGACCAGCCCGTCGGTGACGCGGAACACGCCGCCGTCCTGCCCGACGTCCTCGCCCAGCACCAGCACCCGGTCGTCCTTCGCCAGTTCCTGGTGCAGCGCCAGGTTCAACGCCTGGACCATCGTCAGCTTAGCCATGGGGCACCTCCCCGCGCTGCGCGGCGAGGAACTCCGCGCGTTGCTCCGCCACGGAGTCGTGCGGCGTCCCCAGCACGTGCTCGAACGGCCGGTCGAGCGGGAAGCCCGTGGCCGCCTCGAGCTGCTGCACCGCGCGGTCGACCTCGGCCTTCAGCTCCGCGTCCAGCGCCGCCTGGCGCTCCGCGTCCCAGTACCCCTTGCGCTCGAGATACCCGCGGAGGCGCACCAGCGGGTCCTTCTTCCACCAGGCCTGCGTCTCCTCCTCGGTGCGGTAGCGGCCGGGGTCGTCCGAGGTGGTGTGCATCATCAGCCGGTAGGTCACCGCCTCGATGAACGTCGGGCCGCCGCCGGAGTGGGCGCGGTCGAGCGCCTCGCGGACCACGTTGTAGACGGCCAGCGCGTCGTTGCCGTCGACCTGCCAGGCGGGGATGTCGAAGGCGATGGCCTTCTGGGCCAGCGTCTGCGCCCGCGTCTGCTTGTGGCGCGGCAGCGAGATCGCCCACTGGTTGTTCTGGGCCACGAACACCACCGGCGCCTGCCAGACGCCGGCGAAGTTCATCGCCTCCAGCACGTCGCCCTGCGAGGTGGCACCGTCGCCGAAGAACGTCACCGCCGCCGCGTCCCGCTCGCCCCGGTACTTCATCGCGTAGGCCAGCCCGACCGCGTGCAGCGTCTGCGCGCCGACGATGATGCTGACGGGGAGGGTGCGCGGCGCGCTCGGCGCGACGTTCCCCTCCTCCCAGCCGTTGTGCATGATGTACGGGTTCGACAGCGGCACGCCCCGCATCAGCAGCCCGGACAACTCGCGGAACGCGCCCACGAACCAGTCGCGCTCGGTCATCGCCAGCGCGGCCGCCGCGGGCGGCGCCTCCTGGCCGGTGCACGGGCCGAAGGTCCCGACGCGCCCCTGGCGTTGCAGCTTCAGCATCCGTTGGTCGCCTTCGCGGGCCAGCGACATCGTGCGGTACAGCCGCACGAGCTGCGCCTCGGAGAGCTTCGGCTCGAGCGCCTCGTCCAGGTTGCCGTGCTCGTCGAGCACCTGCATGTACTTCACATGGAAGGGACCGATCTCTCGTACCGGCATGTTCGACTCCTTGTAGTTCATCGGAGAGTCCCGAGGGGCGACCGTCCGTGGAGCCAAGATAAGGAGCGGATCCGGGACGTCAATCGGAATCCGCATGTTGTTTCAAAGGGTTACTGTCTCAAACTGAGACACGGGAGCGGAGGTCGCTGGGTATGGAGCCGTGAATCGTCCGAGCGATCTCGTCGAACGTCGAGTCGGCTACTCGGCGGGTGGAGCGTCGGCGGGTG
>CAZMRP010000802.1:0-2658 GCA_964568275.1 uncultured Myxococcales bacterium | reverse complement strand
AGCTGGCGCGGCTGTTCGGGAACCTCGACCGTCCGCTCGACGCCCTCCCGCACGCCCTGCGCGCCTCGGCGTTGGACCCGCGCTACGCGGGGGCTCCCGAACTGACCGAGGTCGCGCTGCGGGGCTTGCTGCGGCCGGCGAGCCTGGACACCGCCCTGCTGTTCCTCGACCGGCGCCTCGCGCCGGACTTCGCCGAGCGGCTGGTGGTGTTCGCGCTGGAGCGCTCCCGGGCGGTGAGCGTGGTGCAGCGCGTGCGCGAGCTGCTGGAACAGCGCGGGATGCTGGACGGCATCCCGGAGCACCTCCGGCTGCCGCTGCTGGTGATCGCGACCGAGAGCTGCCCCGACCGCCGCGCGCTGCTCGACCGCATCGCCGCCGCGCCCGACGGCCGCATGTTGCCGTTCCTCGCGCGCTTCCAGCCGGAGACCGGCTGCGGCCCGGGTCGCCGGCGCGACTGTTGGGCCTGCGAGCGTCCCGCGCTGCGCGCCGCGCTGACCGCCCTCCGCGAGGTCGCGCGCAGTGCGTCGGCCGTCGACGGGGGCGCCGTTCCGTGACGCCTCCGACCGCGCCGCCGGACGCGCTCCCACCCCTCGACGGCGCCCCCGACCCCGGCGGCGCCGACTGCGTGACTTGCGGCCGCTGCTGCCACCACGGCCCGCGGACGGTCCACCTGCTGGAGGCGGACGAGCGACGGCTGTCGCCGGAGCTGCTGGCGGAGCTCACCGAGCTGGTCGGGGCCGCCGAATTCCGCTTCCTGCGGTCGACCGGGAGCGCCTGCGCCGCCCTCGACCGCACGGTGCCCGGCCGCTACCCGTGCCGGATCTACGAGCGGCGGCCTCAGGATTGCCGCGACGTCGCCCCCGGCTCGGCGTGGTGCCTCGCCGCCCGACGCCTCGGGCGCCTGCAGCCGCTGCCGGCGCGGTAGGAGCGGCCGGGCCCCGGGCGCGGTTCAATCGACCGCCGCGCCGAAGAAGCCGGAGGCCTGGCCCGCCGGATTGGCCAGCCGCAGGGTCGGGGTCGTCGGCAGGCCGGACAACCCGCCGTGGTAGACGAACACGAATCCCTCGTGGGACGCGGTGCCGGTCTGGGCCTGCGCGGCGACGACGACGTCGGCGAACCCGTCGCCGTTGACGTCGCCCGCCGCCGAGACGGCGTTGCCGAACAGCCCCTCGGCCTGGTCGTCCGGATTGTCGAGCGTCGTCGACGCCGGCTCGGTGTGGATCACCCCGCAGTGGCAGCCGTGGAACACGAACGCGTTGCCTTCGTGGTGGGCCGGCGTCGAGGCATAGAGCGCTCCGACCAGGACGTCGGGGTTCACATCGCCGTTGACGTCGCCCGCACCGGCGACGGCGAAGCCGAACGCGCCGGCGGCGTCGAGCGGGCTGTCGAAGGTCCCGGAAGGGAGGGTCGACACGACGGATGGCCCGCCGTAGTAGACGTAGACGTTGCCCTCGTCGGACTCGGGGTTGGCGCGCTGCGGCGCCCCCACCAGCAGCTCGGAGAAGCCGTTGACGTTGATGTCGCCCGCCGAGGCGACGGCGCGGCCGAAGTGGGCGCCCGCCTGGTGCGACGGCTCGCCCAACACGACGTCGGGCACGGCCGACGGGCCGGCCGGCCCGCCGCGGTAGACGTAGACGGCGCCCTCGTCGACCGCCGCGCCGTCCTGGAACGGCGCGCCGACCACGACGTCCGCGTAGCCGTCGCCGTCGAGGTCGCCGGCGCCGGCCACCGCACGCCCGAACTGCGCCCCCGCCTCGTGGACCGGGGACAACCACGACACCACGGGCGACCCGAACACGCCCGCCAGGTCGCCGATGTAGACCGACACCGCCCCCTCGTCGACCGCCGGGCCGTCGAACAGCAGGCTGCCGATCACCAGGTCGCCGCGGCCGTCGCCGTTGACGTCGCCCGCCGCCGCCAGCTCGTTGGCGAAGAACGCCGCCGCCTGGCCGCTCGGGCTGTCGATCACCTGGGTCGGCGCCGTCGGCAGCCCCGCCGCGCTGCCGCGGTAGACGTAGGCGTTGCCCTCGTCGACCGAGCCGTGGTCCGCGGCCGGGGCGCCGACGACCAGGTCGGCGAACCCGTCGCCCTCCAGGTCGGTCAGCGCGACGCTCTGGCCGAAACCCGCCCCGGCCTCGCCGGTCGGCGAGTCGAGCGTCACGGACGGCGCGGACGGCAGCCCCGTCGGGCTCCCGTAGTAGACGAAGACACTCCCCTCGTCGGTCGAGCCGGCGTCCTGTCCCGGGGCGCCCACCGCCACGTCGCTGTAGCCGTCGCCGTTCACGTCCTGCGGCACGCGGCCGAGGTCGAAGTAGCGGACGGCGGTCCAGGCCGAGCAGGCGGTCCCGCGGCAGGCGCGCACCCGCCAGTAGTAGCGGCGTCCGACGGGCGGCGTCGTCGCGACGGGCAGGTCGAGCGTCGCCATGTAGTCGGTGCCGGACCACCCCGTCACGTCCAGCTCCGGCGACGCGAAGCCGCAGGCGGAGAAACCGAGCGACGAACACGAATCGTCGACCTGCAGGTCGTAGGTCGGGTCCGGGCAGCCGTCCCAGTACGGCGGAATCCACTGGAAGTGCGGGCGCAGCGGGGCGCCGAGGAACCGGCCGAGCACGGCGCCGTTCTGCGGCACCAGCGGCCGGAACGGCCCGGGGGCCGCGA
>CAZMRP010000801.1:0-2661 GCA_964568275.1 uncultured Myxococcales bacterium | reverse complement strand
GGTCCAGCTCGAGGATCCAGCCGGCGACGTTGTCGAGGAAGTAGCGGTCGTGGGTCACGGCGATGACGGTGCCCTTGTAGTCGCGCAGGTGCTGCTCGAGCCACGCCACCGACTCGGCGTCGAGGTGGTTGGTCGGCTCGTCGAGCAGCAGGATGTCGGGCTCGGTGAGCAGCAGGCGGCAGAGCGCCACGCGGCGCCGCTCGCCGCCGGACAGCACGGAGACCGGGGTGTCGCCGGGCGGGCAGCGCAGGGCATCCATCGCCCGTTCGAGGCGGCTGTCGAGGTTCCAGGCGTCGGCGGCGTCGATCCGCTCCTGGAGCTTGGCCTGCTCCTCGAGCAGCGCGTTCATTTCGTCGTCGTCGCCGACCTCGCCGAGCCTGTTGCTGACCTCTTCGAAGCGGGCGAGGAGGTCGACCGTCTCCTGGACCGCCTCCTGGACGCACTGTTTGACGGTCTTGTCGGGGTCGAGCTCCGGTTCCTGCTGGAGCAGGCCGCGGGAGTAGCCCTTGGAGAGCATCGTCTCGCCGGTGTAGTCCTCGTCCTGGCCCGCCATGATGCGCAGCAGCGAGCTCTTGCCGGCGCCGTTGAGGCCGAGGACGCCGATCTTGGCGCCGTAGAAGAAGCCGAGCGAGATGTCGCGCAGCACCTGCTTGTTCGGCGGGTGGGTGCGCGAGACGCGCACCATCGAGTAGATGACCTGCTGGGTATCGACCGTGCCCATCGCGGACTCCGTGGTGCCGTCGGTCTACAGCAGGAAGCCGAAACCGACGCCGAGGTTGAACTCCAGGCTGCGGTAGCCGAGGTACAGGTCGGCCGGCCCGTCGGGGTGGCTGTCCTCGTCGTGGTCGTGGAACGTCATCACGGCGTCGGCCAGGAGCGTCAGCACGAACCAGTCGGAGACGGAGAAGCCGACGCCGAAGCCGACCTGGAAGAAGACCCCGACGTCGCCGACCATGCCGCCGGAGCGCTCCCACCAGCCGCTGGCCGCTTCGGGTCCGAGGCCGGCGCGTCCCAGGACCCAGCCCCAGCTCCACAGTCCGGCCACGCGGGCGCCGGCCAGCAGGCGCATCCGGCCGGCGTCGAGGTTGTCGTCGTCGCCGTAGTACGTCCCGACCGAGCGGACGAGGTCGGGGTTCCAGACCACGTAGTCGATGCCGGTCTCGGGGCCGACCAGGCAGCAGCCCGGGCCGTCGCCCACGGGGAACAGCCAGCTCACGTGCAGCCCGCCCAGGAAGGCCGGCGCCAACGACTCGGAGTAGACGACGGCGTCCGCGCCGTAGTCCTCGTTGACCGTGCCCGAGACGAAGCCGATGGCGGGCAGCGCCGCGCCGAGCTGCGGCTCGAGCACCACGGTCCGGGCGTACTCGACCCCCGCGGTCGCCGGGGTCGCCGCGAGCAGCGCGCCGGTCGCGCCGAGCAGCGCCGGGACGAAGCCGCCGCGGCCCGCGCGTCTCACCACTGCACCCCGAAGTGGAGGAAGGGGAAGCCGAGCGGGATGTAGCGCAGCAGCTCCCAGGCGTTCTCGAACATCGGCACCACGAACGAGACGTCGCCGTAGATCGACTCGCCCATGATCCGCAGGCCGTAGATCAGCGTCCAGACCTCGCCGTAGTCGAAGACGCTCTGCCCGTCGCCGTCGATCAGGCCGGGCGCCAGCAGTTCGGCGTTGAGCTTCACCAGTCGCGAGACCCGGTAGCTGCCGCCGAGGCTGGGCAGGAACAGCACCGCCGTGAAGTCGTCGTCCGGGTCTCCGTACTCCGAGACGTTCTGGTCGAAGACGGAGATGCCCCAGATGCCGAGGGCGATGTTGAAGAAGGCGTCCGGGGTACCGAAGGTCAGCGCCGGGGTGGCGCCCCAGACCAGCACGACGAACTCGACGTCGGGGTAGAGGAACCAGCAGCCGAGCTGGGTGCTGAGGCCGAGCGACACGCCGTCGGCGACCTGCGTGGCGAAGCGCGCGGTGGGCGTCACGCCGAGGTTCATGATCGGGACGGTGACCGCGAGGCCCAGCTCGACGTTCGCGTTGAGCGTGTAGTCGAAGTTCCACAGGCCGAGGTTGGCGGAGCGGATGTTCCAGGTATCCTCGCGGCGGACCAGCGCGGTGGAGGTCCAGATCACGCGCCCCGGGTCCGGGTCGTGGTACGTCCACTCGTCCGGTTCCTCCGGTGCCGCGGGCGGCCCGGGCGGTCCGGGCGGCGCGTCCGGCGGTTGCGGGACCACCGGGATCGGCACCGGCGGCGGCACGTCCGGCAGCGTTCCCAGCCCCGGCACCGCGCCGTGCAGCACCTCGCCGAGGCCGAGCACGGTCTGGGAGAAGGCGGAGGAGGTGGCGAGGTCGGGCGCGAAGGCCGTGCTGCGGCGGCAATCGTCGACCGCCCAGTTGAGCCGGTCGAGCGCCGGGTTGCCTTCGCTCTGCCAGGCCGCGAGCACCTCCTCGCGGAGCAGCAGGTTGAGCGGCATGCCCAGGCGCTGCAGGTCGCAGATCACGGTGTTCCAGTCGAGCATCGCGGCGAGCAGGGCGGCCAGGCCGGTGACGTCGGCGCCGTAGCTGCGGCGCAGGCGTCCGGCGCGGGTGCCGGCGTCGGCCGGGGCCGCCACCGTGCAGGCCACGTAGGGCGCGGCCGGCAGCTGCGTTGTGATCTGCGGACCGAAGTTCGCCGG
>CAZMRP010000800.1:0-2663 GCA_964568275.1 uncultured Myxococcales bacterium | reverse complement strand
CCGTTTCCCCGTCACCGCCTGCACCGTCGTCACCCCGGCCATCGGGTTCGAGGCGTTGGTGATGAAGATCTTCGAGCCGTTGAGCACCCAGTCGTCGCCCTGCGGCACCGCCGTGGTCCGGCTCCCCTGGGCGTCGCTCCCCGCGTCCGGCTCGGTCAGCCCGAAGGACGCCAGCATCTCGCCCCGGCACAGCTTCGGCAGCCACGCCCGCTTCTGCTCCTCGTTGCCGAAGTAGGCGATCGGCCCGATGCCCAGCGAGTTGCCCGCCGCGATCGTCGCCGCCGTCGAGCCGTCGACCCGCGCCAGTTCCTCGACCGCGATGATGTAGCCGACGTAGCCCATGTTCGAGCCGCCGTACTCCTCGCCCACGAAGCAGCCGAACAGGCCCACGCCGGCCATCTTGCGCGCCAGCTCCACCGAGAACTCCTCCTTCTCGTCGAGCTCCCGCGCGACCGGCTTGACCTCCTGCTCCGCGAACTCCCGGATCGTCTGACGGATGATGTTCTGTTCCTCGGACAGGTCGAAGTTCAACACGGCATTGCCTCCTCGGGTTGCGAATGGTACCAAGGGACGCGACCGCGGACCAGGGGGGACCGGGCGATCGGCGCCGGGGCCTCTCCCGACCGGGGAACCGCGAGGCGGGAACCATGACGACCCTGCGCGAGCGCGAGGAACAACTGGAGCGGACGCTGCTCCACCCGCTGGCCGCCCGCGCCGAACGGACCCGCGGACGCGCCGGGGCGGAGGACCCCGACCCGATCCGCACCGCGTTCCAGCGCGACCGCGACCGCGTCCTGCACTCCAAGCCGTTCCGCCGCCTCAAGGGCAAGACCCAGGTCTTCCTCTCCCCCGAGGGCGACCACTACCGCACCCGCATGACCCACACCCTCGAGGTGTCCCAGATCGCCCGCACCATCGCCCGCGCCCTGCGCCTCAACGAGGACCTGGTGGAGGCCGTCGCCCTGGCCCACGACCTGGGCCACACCCCCTTCGGCCATGCCGGCGAGGACGCCCTGCGCCGCTTCGTCCCCGAGTTCCACCACGCCCGCCAGTCGCTGCGCGTGGTGGACCTGCTCGCCCTCTCCGGCCGCGGCCTCAACCTCACCGCCGAGGTCCGCGAGGGGATCCTGCGCCACACCAAGGGGCTGGGCACGATCCTCCCCGCCGACGGCCCCGTCGACCACGGCTCGCTCGAGGCCGAGGTCGTCCGCGTGGCCGACCTGGTGGCCTACGTCAACCACGACCTCGACGACGCCTCCCGCGCCGGCCTGCTCGCCGACAGCACCCCCCCGGAACCCGTCGCCGAACACCTGCGCCGGTCGTACGGCGACCGGATCGGCTTCTGCGTCCGCTCGATCCTCGAGACCACCGACCTCGACCGCGCACCGCACCTCGCGCTCCCCGAACCGCTCGAACGGCTGCTCGAGGAAGCCCGCAGCTTCCTCTACGCCAACATCTACCGGCACCCGCTGGTGGCGACCGAACTGAGCAAGGCACGGGGCGTCCTGTGCGCGCTGTGGGAACGCGTCGAGGCCGACCCGAGCCCGTTCCTCGGCGACCCCGGCGGACCGCTCGACCGCGGCATCCCGCTGCGCACCGCCATCGCCGACTTCCTCGCCGGGATGACCGACGCCTTCGCCCTGACGCTGTTCGATCGGCTGGTGGTCCCCAAGCGCTGGTACGCCGGCCCCTGGTAGCTCAACGCAACCGGAGCAGCCGCTCGCCCCGCGGCGAGTCGGTGAGCAGCGACAGCGGCGACAACGCCAGCGTGCGCCGCAGCAGCAGCAGATGCCCGACCACCAGCTCGACCCGACCCCGCGCCAGGAACCGGTCCGCCGCCGCACAAGTGTCCGGCGCCACCGCCCGCGCCAGCGGCAGCACCCGGTCCTCGCCGTCCACCAGCGTCGCCTCGCCGTCCAGGAACACCACGCGGGCCGGCGCGAACAGCACGAAACACGGATAGGCCACCCCGACCTGCCCCGCCAACGCCTCGAACTCCCCGTACAGCGCCGTCACGTCCCGCACCGCCGTCGCGGCGAGCCGCCGCAAGTCCTCCGGCCGCGTGCCCGGCTGGACGTGGTACTGCAGCAGCCGGATCCGCTGCGGCGACGGGCCCGGCTCCAACGCCACCAGGTCCGCCCGCACCCGCCGCGGGAACGGCCCGACCGAACCGCCGTAGCGCACGCCGCCCACCGGGAAGTCGGCCTCGATCGGCACCGCCATCAGCTCGGCGAACCGCGCACCCGTCGCCAGGTCGACCAGGAACCGCTCCGCCCGACGATAGCCGAACGGCGTCCGCGCGCTGTTGCGCGCCACCTCGAGCAACGTGAGGTCCTCGCGCGTCTGCAGCTCCCCGAACGGCCGGTCCCGCCCCACCAGCAGCTCGTAGACCCCCGGCTCGACGGACTCCCCCGCCGCCCGCCGCTCGAGCACCCGGCAGGTCGCCTCGAGCAGCTCCACCGCGCGCAGCAGCCGGTCCGGGGACGGCCGCGCGGTGCCGATCTCGCGCCGCAGGTCCGCCAACACGCGGTGCAACCCGTAGGCGTCCGTCGCGTACAACGACCGGACCACCTCCTCCCGCATCGTGTCGGTCCGTTCCGAGCCGACGGCCGCGCCGTCCTCCACCAGCACGTCGAGCAGCTGCCGCAGCCGCTCCGCCAGCG
>CAZMRP010000799.1:0-2664 GCA_964568275.1 uncultured Myxococcales bacterium | reverse complement strand
GTCGACCTCCACTCCCAGTTCCAGTCCCGTGTCGTCGTACACGCCGTTCCCGTCGGGGGTGAGGCGAGTCGGTAGCGACGTCGGAGCCTCGAGAGTCAACGTCGGCCGGCAATTCCCAGGGGGGGGGGTCCAGGGGGCACGCATCCGATGCCGCCGATGACCAGGAGCCACGCACCGAACGGATGGTACCTCATGGCGAACCTCCCCCGGCCGGGACAAGCGTCGGCCGTTCCTGAGAACCGAGTCGATGGTACGGCGGCGATTCGAGTGCTGTCAACGAGTAGGTCGGTGCTCTAGCCCCGGCGCGCGGTGCGGTGTCCGGTGCTGTGGGCGCAGCACACCTTGTCCCGGCCGGCGTGCTTGGCGGCGTAGGCGGCGGTGTCGGCGCGGGCCTCGAAGGCCTCGGCGCTCTCCCGGCCGTCCCAGGCGGCGACGCCGAGCGAGAGGGTCTGGGTGACGCTCTGGCCGGGGCCGAGGACGAACGGCGTGTTCCGGACGGCCCGCCGGATCCGCTCGGCCGCCGCCCGGGCCTCCCGCGGTCCGGTCATCGGCAGCAGCACCACGAACTCGTCGCCCCCGCGGCGGAACAGCAGGTCGCAGTTGCGGACGATGCGCCGCACGCGTTCCACCACGCCGGAGAGGAGCCGGTCGCCGGCCGCGTGGCCCCAGCGGTCGTTGACGCGCTTGAAGCGGTCGAGGTCGAGCAGCAGCAGCGAGAGCGGCTTGTGGTAGCGCTGCGCCGCCGCCAGCTCCTCGCGCAGTCGCGGCAGCAGGTAGCGCCGGTTGTAGGCCATCGTGTGCGGGTCGGTGATGGTGAGCCGTTCGAGCCGCGCCTGCTCGATGGGCGGGACCGCGCAGTTCGCCAGCAGCACCGTCAGCGCCTCGTCCCGCCGCCCGAACGCCCCGGGCGCCGCGGCGGTGGCCGCCAGCACGCCGATCACGCGGCCGCCCGACCACATCGGCGCCGCGACGATCGACCGCACGGCGAACCCCTGCTTCCTGCGCGTCACGAACCGCGAGTCTTGCGTGGTGTCGCGCACGCAGGCCGGCCGGCCTTCCGCCACGACCCAGCCGGCGATCCCCTCGCCGGGCCGGAAGTCCACGGGCTTGCTGCCGGAGCCGCGGCCGGAGCGCGCCCCGGACAGCAGCAGGGTCCGCGAGTCGTCGAGGATGCGGACCGAGCCGTGCTCCGCCGGCAGCAGCGTCAGCAGGGCGTCGGTCACGTGCTGCAGCGCCTCCTCCAGCGGCCGCTGTTCGGTAAGCCGCCGCGTCAGCTCGAGCAGCACGTCGATCGGCGACCGAGCCGGTGCGCGCTTCTTCATGGTTCGAGTCCTCCCTCCGCCGGCTCCGCCGGCAGCATGCCGCACGCGGGCTCGTCGCCGAGCTCGCAGGCTCGCCGGAACGCGTCCTGCACGTCGCTCCGGTCGGTCTCCAGCACGTCGGTCCAGCGCAGCAGCCCGAGGGCCCGGCAGGCCGTCGCCCGTCCCGCCTCGCACCCGGCCCGGCACGCGGCTTCGTCGCAGCACTCCGCTTCCCGCGGCAGCGTCACGTGGAACGGTACGCCGTCGCAGCCGAGCCAGCTCGCCGTCCCCAGCCGGCAGGAGGGGAACCCCTCGTCCGGCGGCGGGCCCAGCTCGTCGGCCATTTCCCAGCCGCCCTCGACCGGGCGGCGGATCGCGACCCCGTCGGCCCGCACCAGCAGGAAGCGCACGTGGCCGCCGCGGTTCGGCTCGGTCGGCGCCGGGCCGACCTCCGACCAGGCCACGAGCCGCTCGGGCGCCACGCCGCGCGCCACCAGCGCCTCGAGCACCGCCTGCGCCCGGTTCCGCGCCAGCCGTTCGGGTCCCGGCTCCTCGAGGCTCGCCGTTCCCAGGCACGCCACCTGCTCGACGGCCGCGTTCGCCGCCAGCGCCTCCACCACGGTCTCGAGAGCCTGCACGTTGTCGGGGCGCAGGGCGTCCACGCCCCGGTCGAACCAGACGGCCGGCTGCGCCCAGTCGACCAGCAGCATCAGCGCCCCGCAGTCGGGACAGCCGTCCTCGTCGTCGACGCCGTTGTAGACCTCGGCCTCCAGCGGGCAGGCGTCCGATTCGTCCGGGATCCGGTCGCCGTCGGAGTCGGGGTCGGTTCGCGGCGGCTCGCCGACCGTCGACCCGGGAGCGCGGGCGCCGGGACCCGTCCCCGGGCACGCCGTGGTTCCCGCCGCCAGCACCATCGCGGCCCCCATCCAGCAGCGCACGCGCATCGCTCCACCTCCGTCTAGAACCGGACCTCGGTCCGGACCAGCGTCGTATCGGCGAGCCACGAACGGGCCGTGGCGACGTGGGCCGGGCGCGTGGTCTGCGCGCCGCCCGGGGATTCCGGCAGCCCCGGCGACTGGTCCACGGCGGTCACGGTCACCGGCCCGGTCGTGGTCGTCTCCAGCGTCCATTCGAACCCCTCGGGCGGGGCGCCGAGGAACGAGAAGCCCCACCGGACTCCGTCGGGCAGCTCGCGGGGCACCAGTGCCGGCGGCAGGGCGCGTCCGGCCACCGCGCCCCCGACGACCGGGGTGTCGGGAGGCACGATCAGGTGGACGAACGGGGCGCCGCGGGCCGAGCGCACGTGGAGCCGCAGGGTCCGCCGGCCGTCGCGGGTGGTGTCCTCGAGCAGGCGCACCAGCGC
>CAZMRP010000798.1:0-2669 GCA_964568275.1 uncultured Myxococcales bacterium | reverse complement strand
GGGCCGACCCGATCCGGACGCTGCGGGTCCGCCGGCTCGCCGCCGGCCGCCCGACGCCCTGGAGCGCCGACGGCCTGGCGCTCCAGGACGCGCGGCTGTTGCCGGACGGCGGAGCGCTGGTGCTCACGACCGACGGAGGGCTGTGGTCGCTGGCGACGCTCGTGGGCACGTTGCGGCCGCTGGATCGAGGCGTCGTCGCGCCGCTCGGCGTGACGCCGGACGGCCGCCGGGCGGCGTACGTGCGGGGCGAGCTGCCCGACTACGAGGTCGTGCTGCTGGAGGTCGCGACGGGGCGGACCGCGGCTCCCGCACCGACGTTCACGACGGCGTGGTGCCCGGCGCCGACCCCGGACGGACGCGGCGTGACGTTCGCCTCGTCGGTCACGGGCTACCCCGAGCTGTACCGGCTCGACGACGGGCAGGCGAGCCCGCAGCGGCTGACGGCCCGGCAAGAGGGTGCGACGCCCCCGCCGATTCCGACGGGGCCGACGGCGCCGATCTGGCTGGGCGAGCTGCTGCTGTTCGAGGACGGCGCGGGGCTGCAACTCGTGGACGCCAACGGCACCCTGCGGCGGTCGGTGCCGGGATGGCACGCTCCGGTGGCACTGGACGGCGAGCGGGTGCTGGCGCACGCGACGCGGGAGGGGGGCGCACTGCGCACGTGGACTGTGGCCGAGCTGCGGGGTGGACCGTGAGCCGGGCGGCGCCGGCGGTCTGCCTGGCGCTCGCGGCGCTGCTCGCCGCGGGTCCGGCGGAGGCGCGCTTCCGGCGCCCGTACGAGGCGTGGCTGTCGTTCAACTACGGCTTCGACCATGCGGGCAGCGGGTGCACCGACTGGAACTGCGGCGGCCGCTGCTACGACGGGCATACCGGGACCGACTTCCCGCTGTCGATGGGGACGCCGGTGCTGGCGCCGGCCGACGGGCGGGTGATCGCCGTCAACGACGGCTGCGCGGACTGGGGCTACCTGGGCAACACCTGCGGCGGCCGCTGCGGCAACTACGTCCAGCTCCAGCACGCGGACGGGACGACGACCATCTTCTGCCACATGCAGAACGGCTCGCTGCGCGTCGGCAACGGGGCCCACGTGACCTGCGGCCAGGTGCTGGGCCGCTCCGCCAGCTCGGGCAACTCCACCGGCCCCCACCTGCACCTCGGCTGGCGCTCGGGCGGCAGCAGCCAGGACCCCTACGCCGGGCCGTGCAGTCGCGCGACCAGCCAGTGGATCCAGCAGAACGGATACTGGGACGCGCCGGGCGACCGCTGCGAGTGCACGCCGTCGCCGGAGACCTGCAACGGCGCGGACGACGACTGCGACGGCGCGGTCGACGAGGGGCTGTCGCGGAGCTGCGGCACCGACGTGGGACCGTGCCGCGCGGGGACGCAGACCTGCGCCGGCGGCAGCTGGGGCGCGTGCGTCGGGGAGATCCCGCCGCAGCCGGAGACCTGCAACGGGCTCGACGACGACTGCGACGGCACGGTCGACGACGAGCTGTCGCGGAGCTGCGGCACCGACGTGGGCGAATGCGTGGCGGGGGTCGAGACCTGCGCCGGCGGCAACTGGGGCGCCTGCGTCGGGGAGGTCGCGCCGGTGCCGGAGACCTGCAACGAGCTGGACGACGACTGCGACGGCGCGGTGGACG
The DNA here is from genome assembly GCA_964568275.1 of uncultured Myxococcales bacterium. Taxonomy (GTDB): domain Bacteria; phylum Myxococcota_A; class Polyangia; order DRWM01; family JAAZOP01; genus JAAZOP01. The sequence goes on along the minus strand of CAZMRP010000798.1, from coordinate 1,026 downwards.
AGCAGCACATCTGCGAGCTGGAGGAGCTGGCGTTCCAGGGCGACGCGCTGGACGGCCGGACGTCCACCGACGTGGACGGCGACGGGCGGGCCGACGTCTGCGGACGTGCGGCGCACGAGGTGCGCTGCCACCTGGCCTCGGGTCGCGGCTTCGAGGTGCTGGTGCTGGGCCCGCCGCTGTCGGACGCGGCGGGGTGGGACGCGGCGCCGTACGGGACGACGCTGCGCTTCGGCGACCTCGACGGCGACGGGCGCGACGACCTGTGCGCCCGCGGCGCCGACGGCGTGCACTGCTGGCGCTCGACGGGCGGATCGTTCGGGGCGCGGCTCGCCGGCCCGGCGCTGACCGACGAGGACGGCTGGGACCGACCGGAGCGCTACGCGACGATCCGGCTGGCCGACATCGATGGCGACGGCCGGAGCGACCTCTGCGCGCGCGACGCGCGCGGCTTCGTCGGCTGGCCGTCGCGCGGCGACGGGTTCGGCTCGCCGGTGCGGCTGGCGGAACTGGCCGACGAGGACGGCTGGACGGAGGTCGCGCGGTTCGGCACGCTGCGCACCGGCGACCTGGACGGCGACGGACGCGACGAGCTGTGCGCCCGGGACGCCGACGGCGTGCGTTGCTTCGTCCGCGACCGGCGCGGGCTGGCGTCGATCGTCGACGGGCCGGCCTGGAGCGACGCGGACGGCTGGGACGACTTCTGCGCCTGGAGCACCATCCGGCTGGCCGACATCGACGGCGACGGGCGCGACGACCTGTGCGGGCGGAACGCCGACGGCGTGACCTGCCGGCTGTCGGAGGGCGGGCGCTTCGGCGCCGCCGTCGTCGGTCCGCCGCTCACCGACGCCGCCGGCTGGAACGCCTGGGACCGCTGCTCGACGATCCGCTTCGGCGACGTGGACGGCGACGGCGCCGCGGACCTCTGCGCGCGCGGCGCGGACGGCGGCGACTGCTGGGCCTGGGACGGTACCGGCTTCGGCCGCCGGCACGCCGGACCGCCGCTGGGGGACGCAGCGGGCTGGCGCG
>CAZMRP010000797.1:0-2670 GCA_964568275.1 uncultured Myxococcales bacterium | reverse complement strand
CGCAGCGGCGGCAGCTCGGCGACCAGCGGCGGTCCGGCGTCGGCCGTCGGCGCCGGCACGTCCTCCGCGGCGGCGACCACGACGTCCGCCGGTCCGGCGTCCGGCCCCTGCGCCCGGCGCCCCGTCGAACCCTCGGTCCACGGGATGCAGCCGCCGGAAGCGGTGAGGTCCGGCGGTCGGCAGGTGCCCAGCAACACCAGCAGCGCCACCGCCGCGGGGCGCCGGCAACGGACGGGACGTGTGGAGCGGGTGCGCATCGTCTCCCCTGCGCGGCCGCGTGCGGCCCGACGCTACGATGTCGCCTGGACGCGGGACGCTCCGTGCCGGTCGTCCCCGTTCTCCTCGAGCGGCGGTCGGTCCTCGGGGGTCTTGCCGTGGATCACGCGGTCCAGCTCCTCGCCGATCGCGCGCAGCGTGCGCTGCTTGACGTGGAACGGCAGGAAGGCGCTCTTGAACCCCCAGATCACGATCTGTCGCAACTCGTCGATGGCGAAGCCGAGCTGCTTGTGGATCAGCCACAGCTCCTGCGACACCGTGGTGTCGGTGATCAGCCGGTTGTCGGTGTTGACCGTGACGCGGACGCCGAAGTTGTAGAGGAAGCGGATCGGGTGCTGGTCGATCGAGGGCACGGCGCCGGTCTGGACGTTGGACGAGGGGCAGATCTCGAGCGGGATGCGGTGGTCGTTGACGTAGTTGAGCAGGTCGCCGTCCTCGCGCAGCCGGACGCCGTGGCCGATGCGGTGGGCGCCGAGGTAGTGGATCGCCTGGGACACGCTGTCCGGGCCGTAGGCCTCGCCGGCGTGCGCGGTGCAGTTGATGTTGTTCTTGAGGATCAGCTGGAACGCGTCCTTGTGCGCCTTGGCGGGATAGTTGAACTCGGCCCCCGCGAGGTCGAAGCCGACCACGCCGTGGTTCTTGTAGGCCACGGCGAGCTGGGCCATCTCGAGCGAGCTGGCGGGGGAGATCGAGCGGATTCCGCAGATGATCACGCCGGAATCGATGCCGAAGTCCTTCTGCGCCTGCCGCAACGCCTGCGTCACCGCCTCGACCACCGCCGTCAGCCGCAGGCCGCGGCGCGTGTGCAGGATCGGCGAATAGCGGACCTCCATGTACCGGACGTTCTCGGCGGCGGCGTCCTGGGCCAGCTCGTAGGCCGCCCGGTACAGCGCCTCCTCGGTCTGCAGCACCGCCAGGGTGATCTCGAAGGCGGTGAGGTACGACACCAGCGAATCGCAGACCTGGCCGACGTGCATCGCCTCGCGCAGGCCTTCGGGTGTTTCCGCGGGCAGGCGGACCCCCTGCCGGGCCGCCAACTCGAGGATCGTCGCCAGCCGGAGCGACCCGTCGAGGTGCACGTGCAGGTCGGTCTTCGGCAGTTTCCGAAAGAACTCGAGATCCCGGCTTTCCATCTTCGGCATCCTAGCGCCGATGTTTGCGAAACGCAACGCGATTGGCCTATAATCTGGCCTCTGCTTCGCCCGGAGACCCCGGACGGATGCGGAACGAGAGTTCGATGGAGCATCAACGCTTCGGCAAGCACATCCTGCTCGAACGAATCGCCACCGGCGGGATGGCCGAGGTGTTCAAGGCCAAGGCCTTCGGCGTCGAGGGTTTCGAGAAGATCCTGGCGATCAAGCGCATCCTGCCCCACGTCGCCAGCGACAAGGCCTTCATCGAGATGTTCATCAACGAGGCCAAGATCCTCTCGGCCTTGTCGCACTCCAGCATCTGCCAGATCTTCGACCTCGGCCAGCTCGACGGCGCGTACTTCATCACGATGGAGTACATCGCCGGCAAGAGCCTGCAGACGATCCTGCAGCTGTTCCGCAAGCACGGCCGGACGATGCCGCTGACGATGGCGGCGTACATCGTGTCCCGCGTCTGCGAGGGCCTCGACTACGTCTATCACAAGGTGGGCATGGGCGGTCAGCCGCTGCGCATCGTCCACCGCGACGTCTCGCCGCACAACATCCTCGTCGGGCACGAAGGCACGGTGAAGCTCATCGACTTCGGCATCGCCCGGGCGAAGGCGCCGAAGGGCGAACGGCAGCCCGACACGCGGTCCCAGCAGCTGCAGGGCAAGTTCGACTACATGTCGCCCGAGCAGGTTTCGGGCGAAGCGGTCGACCATCGCTCGGACGTCTTCTCCGTCGGCGTCTGCCTCTACGAGCTGGCGACGAATCGGCACCCGTTCACGGGCAACACCGAGTTCAACACGCTGGAGAACATCCGCAAGCTCACGCCGCCCGCGCCGTCGTCGATCAACGGGGATTGCACGCCGGAGCTCGACGCGATCATCATGAAGGCCCTGGAGAAGTCGCCGGGCAGGCGCTACGAGCGCACCGGCGACCTGATGGAGGCGCTGCAACGCTTCATCATCTCCAAGCCGCCGCTGTTCAACGCCACGTCGCTGTCCCAGTTCATGCGCCGCACCTTCGCCCGCGACATCGAGGACGAGCGGCGGAAGAACGAGGACTTCGCCAAGGTGAAGTTCGACGGCCCGCCGGACGAGACGCCGACGGTGCCCGGGTTCTCCGACGACCTGCTGGCGCGGATGGCGGCGATGAGCAAGGGGGAGGAGCCCACCTCCGCCGATCCGCCGGCTCGGGCGCCTTCGGCGCAGCCGCCGGCTCCCGCGGCTCCCAGCCGTCCCCAGGCCAAGCGCACCTT
>CAZMRP010000796.1:0-2673 GCA_964568275.1 uncultured Myxococcales bacterium | reverse complement strand
GGGCGGCCAGACCAAGTGCTTCGAGTTGCAGGAGAAGAGCACGCCGCCGGTGGCGGTCGAGCCGCTGACGCCGCTGGCGCGGCAGCCGATCATGGCCTACCTCTCGGGCCCCGCCGTCGACGCCGTGGCGGGTCCGGTGCTGCAGCGGGCGATCGACGTCAGCGACCGGCTGGCGCAGATGGAGGAACAGCGCGGACAGCTCGAGCAGAAGCGCCGGGAGATCCAGCAGTTGATGACCGAGATCCGCGCCGACCTGCAGGTCCTGGGCACCAACCCGGCGGCCCAGCAGCTCAAGGAACGCCTGACCCGCAACCTCGAGGAGCAGACCAACGAGTACCAGCGGCTGACGGCGCAGATCGTGGAGATCAACTCGCAGGCCGGCCAGATGCGCGTGGAGCTGGCCGAGGCGATCCGCGCCATCGACCTCGACGTCCAGCCCGACGACCCCGACGACGACGACCAGGAATAGGGGCGTTTCGGCCGGTCGCGCAGGTCCGGCAGCGGCGCCACGCGGACGACGCGAAGTCCGGCCGGGGAGCCGCGTGGACGACCCGAAGTCCGGTAGGGGAGCCACGTAGGCCCGAGCCCACGGGGCGAGGGCCGAGTGCTCCCGCGGGCGACCCGCCGGGCTAGAGCACCACGCAGCGGTTGTCGACGCAGTCCGCCGTGCGGCCCAGGCACGGGTCGACGAAGCAGCTGCAGTCCGGCGTCTCCATCGGCACGCAGGCGACGTTGTACGGGTCGCAGCTGCAGCAGTCCGGCTCCGTGTAGTCGCTGAACGCCGTGCACTCGGCGGCGGTCTCGCACCACAACGGATCGTCGGAGCACGACACCCCGGTGCCGCCGTCCTCGACCAGGCCGTCGCGACCGTCACGGCCGTCGCCCGTCTCCAGGTGCGTCTCGCCGAGATCCTCGCCCGTCTCCAGGTGCGTCTCGCCGAACTCCTCGCCCGTCTCCAGGTGCGTCTCCGGCACGACGTCCGGCTCGACGTCCGGAGTCGTTTCGGGGGTCACGTCGGCGTCCACGGCCGTCTCGCCGGAGGACTCCGTGTCCGCGACGTCCTGCACCACATCGGTGCCGGTGCCGTCGCCGCCGCACGCCGTACCGAGCGGCCCCCCCAGGGCCGCGAACACGAGCACGACGATCCGGACCAATCTCATCGACTGCCTCCCGCTTCCGGCCGCTCTCGAGCGCCGAGGGCCGAGTAGCACGGCGCGCGGCGACCTGCAACCTGCGGCCGGGACGAGCCGGTTTCCAACGCCCCCCGCGTTGTGCCATGCTCCCCTCGACCTCGACCACGAACCGCGGAGGAAGACGATGGCGAACACTTACCTTTGTCCGGCGTGCGGCGCGACGAACTCGGCCCAGGCGACCCACTGCAAGGGGTGCGGCCAGGCGGTCCCGCCCGGCGGCGGGGTTCGCGAGACGCTGTTCGAACTGGACCAGCCGGCGACCAGCAAGTGGCAGTGGGGCATGGTGTTCGGCGGGGCGGCGATCATCCTGGCGCTCCAGGCGGTGGTCGGCCTGCTGCTCGTGCCCGGCGTGCTGTGGGGAGCGCTTGCTCCGGCCGTCCTGACGGCGCTCGTCCTGGGCGTGTCGGTCCTCGTCTACTTCGTCGCCGGCCTGCTCCTCGGGCGGCTCTCCGCCGGCTACACGGTGAAGGAGGCGGGCGTCGGCGGCTTCCTGGCCGCGGCGATCAACTGGCCGCTGGAGGCGTACCTGTTCCAGAACACGATCCTCGGCCTCGGCGTTCTGGCGGCGATCGCCCTGGGCTTGGGGATCGTCGCCGCCCTCGGCGGCTCGGCGGGCGAGACGTTCCAGCAGTGGTCCGAGAAGCGGCAGCGCGCGGAGGTCCGAGCGAAGCAGGGCAAGGCATGATCGTCCTGGCGCTGCTGGGGCCGCTGGTCCCCGGCCTGCTGTGGCTCTGGTTCTTCTACACCCGGGACCGCTACCAACCGGAACCGAAGAAGGTCGTCGCGCTGACGTTCGTGCTGGGCGGGATCTCCGCCGCGCCGGCGGTGTTCGGCGAGCTGGCCGCCGAGGGACTGTTCCCGTTCCAGCAGCAGCTGGCGCGCGCCGTGCTGTTCGGCGAGGGCATCCCGCTCGGCACCACCGCGGCGCTGTGTTTCCTGGTGATCGGCCCGATCGAGGAGCTGTGCAAGTTCGGCGCGGTGGCGGTCTACGCCGCGCGCCACAAGGCCTTCGACGAGCCGCTGGACGGCGTCGTCTATTCCTCCGCCGCGGCCCTCGGCTTCGCCTCCGTCGAGAACATGCTGTACCTCGCCAACGCCGGCCACGCCGGGGGGGGCGCCGTGCTGCTGCTGCTGCGCGGCCTGCTGGCCGTGCCGGGACACGTGATGTTCGCCGCCTTCTGGGGCTACGGCCTCGGCGCCCGGCTGCTCGAGCCGCGCCGCCCCTGGCGCCTCCCGGCGATGCTCGGCGTCGCCGCCCTGGCCCACGGCGCCTGGGACTTCACGCTGCTGTACGAGGACGCGCGGATCCTGTTCCTGCCGCTCAGCGTCGTCCTGATCTGGACCACCGCGCGGATCGTCCAGTGGGGCCGGCGCAACTCGCCCTTCCGCCCCAGCCTCGTCGCCGCCGCCGCGGCCGCCGCGAATCCCGCGCCGGGAGCCACGGGCCTGCGCTGCGTCCGCTGCGGCCGCACCGCCGCCG
>CAZMRP010000795.1:0-2681 GCA_964568275.1 uncultured Myxococcales bacterium | reverse complement strand
CGCTGCGGCGGGAGGGCTGGCTCGCGCGCATGCCCGCGGCGCTCGGGCTGCTCGAGCCCGAGCTGCGCCGGGAGCTGGAGGCCTGCCGTCGGCCGCGGCCGCAGCGTTTCGCGGGCGTCGACGAGGAAGGGCGGCCGCGCTACGAGCCGTACGCTTCGCTGGCGGAGCTGGACGCCTCCCGGCGGGCGCTGGAGGTGCTCGACGCCGTCGGTCGGCTGCTGGTGGACGGCCTGGGACTCCCCGAGCGCTTCACCGAGCAGCTCGACCTGACCGGGTTGCTGCCGTCGTCGTGGTCGGAGATCGTGACGGGCGACCTGTTGCGCACCGCGGTGGTCCAAGGGGTCGTGCACGGCGCCGTGCGTTTCGCGCCGGTCACCGGTCGGGACCTTGCCGAGTTCGTGCGTCGGGCGGTGGCGGCCGGGAGCCTGCGACCGGCGGTGCGGGACGAGGCGGTCGACGCGCTGCTGGCTCGGCTGCCCGGCGGCGTCGGTGCCGCCTCGCGCGCGGTCCTGGAGGAGTACCTGCGGGGAGTGGTCGACCGGCTCGGCGAGGAGTTGGGGGCGCTCGAGCCGGACGCCGTGCCGGACGTCCGGTTCGTCGGCGGGCTGGTGCGTCGGGCTCCCGAGGCGAAGGGTGCCGGGAAGCCGTGAGGCCCGGCTTCAACCAGCGGTTCGTTCGGATCGGGATCTGTTGATGTTTGTCCGTCCGGTGTCCGTTCTTCAGGTGGCGCGCGAGGGGTCTTCCAGGAGCGTGGCGTGCCGCACGAAAGGCGCGCGGCAACGCCGCGCGACACCTGCGTTTCGGGCGGCGGCACCGCCGGTCGCGGCGGGAGTGCATTGAATGTCGCGGACCTTGCGAAACGCCCCACCGGTGTTCAGTGGCGGTCGGGCCCGGCGGGGACCGTTCCGGGGGCCGTTCCACGCCGTGCGGCACGCCGGTGCCTGGTTCGGCGCCGGTTCGGGGGAGGCATGAGTCGGGAGTCGTCGTCGCCGGTCGTCCGGCGGGTCCTCGGAGAGCTCGGCACCGGGTTGCGGGACCGTCTGTTCGGCGTCCCGGAGGGCCAGAACGTCGTCTACGTCGCCGGGCGGGCGGTGCTGTACGTCGTGCTGCTGGTGTGGGGGCTGCGGTTCCTGTTCCACGGGCTCGACGCCGACTTCCTGTCGGGGTCGTTCATGCACGTGGTGAACCTGGTGTTCCACGAGGCCGGCCACGTGGTGTTCGGGCTGTTCGGCGAGTTCGTCGGGGTGCTCGGCGGCAGCCTGATGCAGTGGCTGATGCCGCTCGTGGTGTTCGTCGTGTTCCTGGTCCAGCGGCATCCCTTCGGCGGGGCGGTGGGCCTGTGGTGGTTCGGGCAGAGCTTGATGGACGCGGCGCCGTACATCGGCGACGCCCGCGCCGGGCAGCTGATGCTGCTGGGCGGGGTGCGGGGGAGCGAGGTCGAGGGCTATCACGACTGGGAGCGGATCCTCGGGGAGTTGGGGTGGCTGGCGTACGACCGGGCGCTGGCGCGCGCGGCCTGGGGGCTCGGTGCGGCGTTGATCGTGCTGGCGTTGGTTTGGGGCGGATTCCTCCTGGTGCGGCAGTTCCAGCGGCGGGAGCGGACGGTGGGGCCGCCCGGGGCTTCGTGAGCCGGCCGGCCGCGTGCTTCGCGACGAACGGCCCGGTCGGGGCCGGCCGCCTAGCCGGTGGCCGGCAGGCGTTGCCGTCGCCGCTGCAGGGCGATTTCCAGCGCCGACTTGCCCACGACCACGAACGACAGGAAGGCGGCCGGGTTCGGCCGTCCGTGGCCGAGGAGCTGTGCCATCAGCAGCACCGCGAAGAAGCTCGCGCCGAGGGCGGCCAGCGACCGCAGCATGTGCCGCACGAAGTTGCCGCGGCGGTATTCGCCGCTGCGGAGGAAGCCCGCGTAGAACCGCAGGCCGTACCCCGCGACGAGCGCCAGGATCGTCGGGTACTGCGTGCGGAGGAATCCGGTCAGCGCCTCGCGGATGCCGAGCTGCAGCCGGACCTCCAGGTCGCCGTAGCCGACGGCGGCGAAGGCCACGCCCAGCAGCAGCAGTCCCAGGATCCCGAACACGACCAGGTGACACAGGAACAGCATCAGCGCCAGGGCGACGGCGTTGGCCGCCGCGCGCCCGCCGCCGGCTTCCCCTGCCGCCAGGGCGACCATCCGGGCGCCGACCACCAGTTCCACGACGCACAGCTCGACGACGTAGAACAGCAGGATCTGCAGCAGCTGCCAGGCGAACAGCAGGTAGCCGGCGAGCGGCACCAGGTTCGTGGCGACGATCGCCCACTCCGAGGCTTTCCGCGGGACCAGCCGTCCGAGCACCATCCGCTCCTTCGCCCCCCGGCGCAACGACCATCATACCTCGTCGGCGACCGCGAATCGGTGGTTTGGTCGCGCCGTCGTGTCGGTCGTCCCGCTCGGCGGGCGCCTCGGTCGGGCCGCTCGCCCGCCTGGGGCAGGCCGGAAAGGTGCGGGTGATCGGGGCCTCGCAATACCAGCCGCCGCGGCTGCGCGAATCGCTGGAGACGAGTCAACGCAAGGGCCTCGCTCGCTACGAGACGTGGCAGCCGGAGTACACCCTCTTCCACCGCGCGGGCTTCGAGTCCACGCTGCAGCCCCTCGCGAAGGAAGCGAACCTCGCGGTGATCCCGTTCTTCGGGCTCGCGAAGGG